>JAKSCL010000396.1 GCA_022360615.1 Hyphomicrobiales bacterium | reverse complement strand
GTCATCCACAACCAGGACAACCGCGAGCACGATCTTCTCGATTCCGACGACTATTACCAGTTCGAGGGCGGGCTGGCGGCAACCGTTGAGCACTTAAGGGGCGAGGCGCCCGCCATTTATCACAACGATCATTCGCGGCCGGAACGGCCCGTCATCCGGTCCCTCAACGAGGAGATCGGCCGCGTGGTGCGCGGACGCGCCGCCAACCCCAAATGGATCGCGGGCGTCATGCGCCACGGCTATAAGGGTGCGTTCGAAATGGCGGCGACCGTCGACTATCTCTTTGCCTTTGCCGCGTCCACCAACGCCGTCTCAGGCCACCATTTCGACCAGCTGTTCGATGCCTATCTCGAGGACGACGCCGTTTCGGCCTTCGTCGCCGAAGAGAACCCCGCCGCGCTCAAAGAGATGGCTGCCCGCTTTGAGGAGGCGATCGCGCGTGGCCTCTGGTCGCCGCGCCGGAACAGCGTTTATGATCGCCTCGACGGCCTCAAATAGCCGTCAGCACCCGTGAAGGACCCCGTACCATGAGCGATACACCAGCCCCCAGCGACGACGCCCTCAACGCCCGCCACGCCGAGAAGATGGCGAAAAAGAAGGCCGTGCGCGACAAGATCCTTGCGACCAAGACCGAGGAGAAGGGCCTCATCATCGTCCATACCGGCAAGGGCAAGGGGAAGTCGACGGCAGCCTTCGGCATCGTTTTCAGGGCGCTCGGCCACGGCCAGAAGGTGGCGGTCGTTCAGTTCGTGAAAGGCGCTTGGGAGACGGGCGAGGCGGCGGCGCTGAAGCGCTTTGAGGACGATGTGGACGTTTACATCATGGGCGAGGGCTTCACCTGGGAAACCCAGGACCGGGAGCGCGATATCAACGCCGCCAAGGCCGCCTGGGAGAAGGCCAAGGAACTGATCCTCGACGATCAGCATCAGATCGTGCTCTGCGACGAACTCAATATCGTGCTGCGTTACGACTATCTGCCGGTCGAGGAGGTGATTGCCGTCCTGAAGCAGAAGCCCGGCTGGAAGCACGTCATCGTCACGGGCCGCAACGCCAAGGACGAATTGATCGACCTTGCC
>JAKSCL010000279.1 GCA_022360615.1 Hyphomicrobiales bacterium | reverse complement strand
TTTTTCGTCTTCGACGATGTGAAGTTCACGATCGATCCTTACGACACAGGCTTCATCATCGATTCCACCGAGCTGCCGTCGAACACCGGCACGGAGTACGACACCGGCAACCTCGGCCACCGTCCGCGCACGAAGGGCGGCTACTTTCCGGTGCCGCCGGTCGATTCGGCGCAGGACATGCGCTCCGAGATGCTGTCGGTCATGACGCAAATGGGCGTCACCACGGAAAAGCACCACCATGAGGTCGGCGCAGCGCAACATGAACTCGGCATCAAGTTCAATACGCTGACGACCATCGCGGACCATTTGCAGATTTACAAATATGTGGTCCACAACGTCGCCCACGCCTACGGCAAAACGGCGACCTTCATGCCGAAGCCGGTCTTTGGCGACAACGGCACGGGCATGCACTGCCACCAGTCCATCTGGAAAAACGGCGACAACATGATGGCGGGCAATGAATATGCCGGGCTGTCGGAGACGTGCCTCTACTACATCGGAGGCATTCTGAAGCATGCAAAAGCCCTGAATGCATTCACCAACCCGTCCACCAACTCCTACAAGCGTCTGGTGCCGGGCTATGAGGCTCCGGTTCTGCGCGCTTATTCGGCCCGCAACCGCTCGGCATCCTGCCGCATCCCATTCACGCCCTCGCCCAAGACAAAGCGTGTCGAGGTGCGTTTCCCGGATCCATCCGCAAATCCCTACCTCGCCTTCGCCGCCATGCTGATGGCGGGCCTCGACGGCATTCAAAACAAGATCCACCCCGGCGATCCGATGGACAAGGACCTCTACGATCTGCCGCCGGAAGAACTTGCCGGCGTTCCAACCGTGTGCGGTTCACTGCGCGAAGCGATTGAGAGCCTGCAAGCGGACAACGACTTCCTCAAGGCGGGCGGCGTCTTCAATGACGATCAGATCGGAGCCTATATCGACTTGAAGCTCGACGAAGTCGAAATCTTCGAAATGACCCCGCACCCGGTCGAATTCGATCTCTACTATTCGGTCTAGTGGCTGCACTCCCGAACTGAGCCTATGTCAAGGCTCTGGCCCCGGCGCGGAAACGCTCCGGGGCTTTTTTTGCGCCAATGGTTTCGCTGCCTTTCTTTCACCAGATTTAGGCTGGAACAGATGGGGAACACTGCGATGCCCCCGGCGCGCTTCGTGTATCATGCTGGTGATTCGGCATTGAAGCCGCCACGCGACAAGGGCATGTCATGAAGCCATCGGAAGATCTGTTCGGGCCATTGGAGACCGACGCGACGGCGGACCGGCCAGCACCCTCTACCCCGAACGGTACGCCATCCAAGAAACGTACATCCTCAAAGGCCCACGGCATGCCCAAATCCGGATCGCGGGAGGTGGATAGGACCCGCAATAACGCTCAGGCTGGCGAGGACGGCTATACAGCCGCCCATATCGAGGTTCTCGAAGGGCTTGAGCCGGTACGCCGCCGTCCGGGCATGTATATCGGCGGGACGGATCAAAAGGCGCTGCACCACCTCTTTGCCGAGGTGATCGACAATTCCATGGATGAGGCGGTCGCCGGCCATGCCTCCTGGATCGAGGTGTCGCTTGAAGCGGACGGCCATTTAAGCGTCGCAGACAACGGGCGCGGCATTCCCGTCGACCCGCATCCGCGCTTTCCCGACCGTTCGGCGCTTGAGGTCATTATGACGACGCTGCATGCGGGTGGAAAGTTCGATTCGAAGGTTTATGAAGCGTCGGGCGGGTTGCACGGCGTCGGCGTGTCGGTCGTCAACGCGCTCTCGGAAACGCTTGAGGTTGAGGTTGCACGCGGCAAGCAACTTTACCGCCAGACATTTGCGCGCGGCCTACCGCAATCGCACCTAGAATCGCTTGGCGGGGCGCCGAACCGGCGCGGAACGAAAGTGCGTTTCAAACCGGACCCCGACATCTTCGGACGCACCGCGCGCTTCGATCCCTTGCGCCTTTTCAAGATGGCGCAGTCCAAGGCCTATCTTTTTGGCGGCGTTGAAATCCGCTGGTTTTGCAATCCTGAAGCGCCCGGTGTCAGCGCAGAGGTTCCCTCGGAAGCCGTCTTCCGCTTCCCCGGCGGCCTTTCCGACTATCTCGAGGAGCGGATCGAGGGGTTCGAGCGGGTAAGCCCCACCGCATTCACCGGCAAAACCCAGGAAACGGGGCGTCATGGCAGCGTGGAATGGGCGGTCACCTGGATCGCCCAGCCCGAGGGATTCGTCCACTCTTACTGCAACACGGTTCCCACACCCCAAGGCGGAACGCATGAGGCGGGTCTGCGCGTCGCGCTCACCCGCAGCATCAAGGCCTATGGCGAATTGGTGGGGAACAAGCGGGTTGCAAGCGTCACCACCGATGATGTGATGGCGGGAGCGGCTATTCTCCTCTCCGCCTTTGTACGCGAGCCTGAGTTTCAGGGACAAACCAAGGAGAAACTTGCAACGGCCGAAGCGGGCCGGATCGTCGACACGGCCATCAGGGACCCGTTCGACCATTGGCTTGCCGACAATCCCCAGCAGGCCGCCCTCCTGCTCGACTGGGTGGTCGAACGGGCCGAGGACCGGCTGCGCCGCCGCCAGGAACGCGAGGTCAACCGAAAGACGGCGACGCGGAAACTGCGGCTCCCTGGCAAGCTCGCCGATTGCGCGGTCAATGCGGCAGCCGGCACCGAAATCTTCATTGTGGAGGGCGATTCAGCGGGTGGCTCGGCGAAACAGGCGCGCAAACGCGACACGCAGGCCGTTCTCCCCTTGCGCGGCAAAATCCTGAATGTCGAAAGCGCCGGGCGCGACAAGCTTCTCCAGAACCAGCAACTGGCCGATCTTGTGCTGGCGCTCGGCTGTGGCACGCGGGAGAAATACCGCGAGAGCGATCTGCGCTACGAACGCGTCATCATCATGACGGACGCCGAC
>JAKSCL010000023.1 GCA_022360615.1 Hyphomicrobiales bacterium | reverse complement strand
TTTCCATGTCGCGCAGCGGCAGGCCGGCGCGCAGCGCCATGGCGAGCCCATCCATGGTCTTGTCGCCCGAGGGGGTATGGTATTTGTACATGGTCGGGCCGCCGCCGGTCGCCATGAGCACGGTCTTTGCCCGGACGAAGCGGAATGTCCCCGTGCGCATGTCGATCATCAGGACGCCCGCAAGCGCGCGTCCGTCCCTTGCCGGGATCAGGCCGATGGCCCGGTGCTCCTGCAGTTTTTCGACCGGGCGCGCGAGCACCTGTTCCATCAGCCGGTTGATGATCTCGATCCCGGTCAGGTCGCCCTTATGCACCGTTCGGTCGGCCGTTTGCCCGGCAAAGGCCTTTTGATGCAGCGTGCCGTCCGGGTTACGGTCGAAGAAGCAGCCGACTTCGTTCTCAAGCTCGCGGATGCGCACGACGGCCTCTTCGCAGAGCTTCCAGGCCATGTCCTGATGGGGAAGCCATTTGCCGCCCTCGATCGTGTCCATGAAATGCCGCTCGACGGAATCATCGCCGCCGAGCGCCACATTATAGCCCCCCTGCACCATGCGGGTGCAGCCGCATTTGCCGATGAGGCCCTTCACGGCGATGGTGATCTTCGTTCCGGCGGGCGCCGACTGCTGCGCATGGAGAGCCGCGAACAGCCCCGCGCCTCCGGTCCCGAGGATCAGGATGTCTGTGTCGTGCCGGTCGATATCGCTTTTCAAAGGCATGGGTCACACCGCCTGTATCAAAAAGGTTCCGGAAATCAGGAAGGCCATGCCCACCGCACCCGCGGCGAGAGACTTCTGGCGGCCCGACCAGGGCAGAAACTCAAGCGCCAGAAGGCGCAAGCCGCCGAAGAGGTGCACCGCCAGCAGGAAAACGAGCCCGAACTCGGCAAGCTTCACCATCGGCATCTGGGTGAAGACAAGCAATTCGTCGAGCTGCTGAGGTTGCGTCAGCGCCAGGGACAGGACCCAGAAGTGGACCGGCAGGAAGAGGGCGAGACCAAGCCCCGAGAGGCGGTGCAGGATGTAGGCCAGCCAAAGCGGATGGGAGCGCGGCGGGCGTCTCATATCCATGTCACGGCAATCACGGCGCGCGCTCCCATGACGAGAAGAACCAAACAGACCGTCCAGGTGAGAGCGGAAAGCCAGGCGCCCTTCATCCGCAGCCACTCATGCGCGATCACCCGCACGCCGATGGCCGCGTGCACCGAGACCGCCAGAACGAAACTCCCGTAGAACAGGAACCAGAAGACGCTGCCCTGCGTGCGGCCCAGAATCTCCGCCGTCGTGAGGCCGCCCTCGATGGCGTAGACGATGACCGCGAGATGCCCGACCGTCAGCGGGATCATCACCATGGCGCTGATCCGCTGCGCCATATAGAGCCTGAGATCAAGCATCGCGGCGCCTCCGGAAAAACGATTTCGCCGTCTCCCGTTTCAACCCGGCGATCGCCGCCATCGGGTTGAGTTCATTCGGGCAATAATGGGTACAGCTTCCCATGGAATGGCAGTTGTGGCAGCCGCCCGAGCCGGAAACGGCATCGAGGACTGCTTGTTTGCCGGCATCCTTTGCATCGTTGAAGAGCGTCCAGGCCCGGTTGAGCGCGGCGGGGCCCAGATAGTCCGAATTGCCGGCGACCGTGTCGCAGGCGGCGTAGCAGACCGCGCAGTTGATGCATTCGATCCCTGTATTGGCCTCGACGCGGGCAGCGCTTTCCGGATCGATCCGTTCGATGGCGTCCGCGCGCGTCCGCGTCGGGTGATGCACGCCTTCCGCCTCGATCCACTTTTCGAAGAAAGGGTCCATGTCGGCGACCAGGTCCTTGATCACCGGCAGGTTCCTGAGCGGCTCGATGCGGACCTTGCCCGCCCGAGCGACCTTTTGCACATGCGTGCGGCAGGTCCAGCGCGGTTCGCCGTTGACCATCATGGCGCAGCTTCCGCACATGCCCACCCGGCAGGCGAAGCGGTAGCTCAATGTCGGGTCCGCGTATTGCTGAATCCAGGACACCACATCGAGGACGGTCTGGCTGTCATGCGCCGGTACCTCAAAGGTCTCAGTCCGTCCGCCGACGGCCGTTCCGCGCCAGACCGTGACTTCGAGATGCTCTTGATCCGCGCCCACGCGCTGCTCCTGAAATTCTGCCTAAATATCCATCTTATTCCTTATAATAATGAGCATAGCTAACGAGAAGGAATAAGTGCTAATGCTTTCTGTAAGTTTTTCTTTCTTTTCTCGAAGTTGGAGAAGGCTTTAGCCACCGGTCCCGGCACTGCGGCGATCATGGGCGGTCCGTTCAGCCCTGCGGCGCCGACAGCCAGCGCCATGATCGAACAGGCCGGAGCGAGCCCGATCTGGCCGCTCTCCTACAGTCCCGGCCGCGTTCCGAGACGAACGCCGCCGCCAAGGCCAAGGGTTCGCTTCAAAAGGCGGCGGAGCGCGCTACCGGTGATCCCTCGGACACGACCGGGCTTACCGTTAGCGCCGCCACGCCACAGGAATGTGGAGATGATTTCGCAACCGCGTTATACGATCCAACGCGGTCAACTGTCGTTCCGGGTGTTCGGTTCCGCATGCGCATCTGAAAACCGGTCGTCTTTATCACTCGGATTTCATCTTCCGTTGAGGTTCATTCCCGCTATGGCAAGGGCAAAGTGGATTCGTCCGGTAGATTGGTTATATGCATCCCGGAGCGCGTGAGATTTGCAAACCGGGGAAACACGGACAAGACGGGTGCTTGTTGTGCGAAAACAGGTTCAGCAAAACAGGTTCGAGGAAACAGGGCAAGGCGATGTCCAGCCTTTCTTTATTCTTCCGCTGGCGGTGCCGCTTTGATCGAACCATCCCATCGCGATGAAACACTAAAAACTCTGATTTTGAAATCGGATGTTGTAAAAACAGCCACGTTCAAAGGCTGTGTTAAATAAAACCGGATGTTCGAGTGTGTGAATTAGTATCCTCGGTTAATGGTGGAGCATAGACGGTGCTAAGAAGACTCGTTCTGAGTGTTTTTGCTTTCTGGTGCGCGGCGAGCTGGAATGCGCAAGTGAACGCTCAGTCAGGTGAAACGCCAAGTCCGGACATGCCTGCGGTTTTTCCGAAGGATGGCGCCGAACTGAACGAACAGGAAGCAAAACAGCACGCATCCTGGGCAATGTTGGTCGGGATCAACGCGGCACGCCAGGGCGAACACGAAAACGCCATAGCATATTTCACCAAAGCGATTGAGTTGTCCGGTGAAGAGAATCCGGTTGCGGCGGATGTTTTCCTGCAACGAGCGGCGTCTTTACGTGGTTTGGGAAGACTTGATGAAGCGCTTGAGGACAACAACCGCGCGGTCGATCTGAGGCCCGACGAGCACTGGTCCTACGGCGGCCGGGCGCGAACCCTTCGGGCGCTTGGCCGCTACCGGGAAGCACTTGACGACTATGACGAGAGCCTGCGGTTGAAACCGGACGACCCGTATGTGCATGTGGGGCGCGGACACGCCTTTGAGGCTTTGGGAGAGTTTGAGCAGGCGTTGAAAGCGTACACGGACGGCATCGCGGCCGATCCAAACAACCGGTATGCAATATCCAACCGCGCTGGTTTGCAGTCCCGCCTTGGAAACACAGAGAAGGCAATCGCAGATTATACTCTAGAAATAAAAATCGAACGATCCGCTGATGCGTATTATGGGCGTGGTTTGAATTATCTGAGGAGAGGGGATTTTAATTTAGCGGTTGAAGACTATACCCAAGCTATCGAGTTGGATCCGAATTATCACAGGGCCTATTTTGGCAGAGGTTCCGCGCATACGGGGCTTGGAAACTACAATGAATCCATAGAAGACTATACATTGGCGATCAGTTTGAGGTCCGATTACACCGAAGCCTATATCAATCGCGGTAATGTTTACCGGGGTCTTGAGCGCTTCGACGAAGCTTTTGCGGATTATCAGCGGGCTTTGGAACTCGCCCCCGGAAATCTGAATGCCTACCGCAACCGCGGATGGGCGCATGAACTCAGAGGCGATCTTGAGTTAGCGCGCGCCGATTACCTGCGCGGTTTGGAGCTTAATCCTGACGATGGGTGGTTGCGAGAGGCCGTGAGCCGGCTCGGCAAGCCGTCCGGCGGCTAAAGCGGATGCCGTGAAGCCGCGCCGCCGGGCGGAATGGTTTCGCATTCGCGCGGAAGGCATCGCGCCGCGCCCGTTTGAGCGATCCCGGTGATCAGCGGGGCGGTTGCGGGGTATTTCGCGCCGATCTCAAGAAGATGGCTGCCTGTCGTAAAGGCGTGCATGGCGCAGTCCGGCCTCCGCGCGCAGATGGGCGCGATCCGGTCGTGGCGGGCGGCAAGCTCCGCGATGCGGTCTTCAGCCGGAAACCAGCTGGAAACGGGCCGTCCGCGGCTTTATGGATCCCGGCTTTCGCCGGGATGACGAAACGGACGGCCCGTGCGGCCCGTCCTTTTGGCCCCAGCCTTTGGCAACGGCCCGCACCATCGCCGGGCATGATCCCGTGGTCCGGGCCAGAAACACACAAACGCTGAGCGTTTTTTGCCCTGGATTGCCGGCTCAAGGCCGGCCATGACGCCGTGTGTTGTTTGCCGCCGTTGACCTGAACGCGCCGGTTCCCATGG
>JAKSCL010000278.1 GCA_022360615.1 Hyphomicrobiales bacterium | reverse complement strand
TTTAAAATGGAAATGAAAATCGTATTTTCTTTTTGTCAATTTTTTGTGATTATATTTCGTTATTAGAACATTTTTTCTGAATAAATTCGGAAACGGACCTCCTCTTTCGTGTGGGTTTACTATGGTGAGTTGCGCAATCAACACAGGTGCGATGGATTCAAGTGAAAAACGCCGTGAATTGATGCGGAATCTATCCGATCTCTTTATCGTTGGGTCGGAACAATTCGAAAATCATGAAGCCGTTCTGCTCGAGGAAACGTTCACCGAGCTTTTGTTCAAGCTTTCCTTTGAGGAACAAGCCGAAGTCTCCGAACGCGTGGCGGATTCGGAGTATCTGCCTGAAAGTCTTGCTTTCAAGATGGGGAATGCCGAGCCGCATATCGCCGTCCCGATCGTCGAACGTTCGCCGGTCCTGAGCGTCGACAGCCTTGTTGAGATCGCGCGGACGAAGAGCCAGGATCATCTCCGGGCCTTGTCCATGCGCTGCGGGATCGACGAAGTTGTCACCGATGTCATTGTCGAACGGGCAGAAACCGGCGTCCTGGGAACGCTCGTCAAAAACAAAACCGCTTCGATATCGGAAAAGTCCTTTTCCAAGATCGTGGACCGGGCGACGGACTGCGAGGATTTGAAAGACGCCCTTTCGCGCAGGCCGGATATTCCAGAAAGCGCCGTCGAAAAACTTGTCCCCATGCTGTCGGAAGACGCACGCGTCCGGCTCGAAAGCTTGCTTGCTCAGGATGAGAGCCGCGTCTCGGAACTCTTCAAGCGCGCCGAAAGCCACGTTGCCGAGACCCGGTTGAAAAAGCGCGCGGCAAGGATCGACGCAAAGGCGTTGCTGCGGGCGATCCAGCAGGGTGAGACGTCCGCCGGTGATGTGATGCTGCGGCTTTGCAAGGAAGACAGACTGCTTGACATCATCTTGATCCTCAGCCGGCTGGGCGGGATTGAGGAGTCTTATGGCTTAAACGCCTTCAAGCAAAACAAACCCGAACCGTTTGCCATGCTCTGCCGGTCGGCCGGACTGTCCGACACCTCCGTCCGCGCCTTGCAGACTTTAAGGCGCCGCCGGCTCGGTCCGTCCGCACGTGATATCTTTCCCCATTGGCAGGGGCTCACAAACGAAGAGGCGGACCGGGTTCTCCGCTTCACCCAGGCAACCGGGAAGGCGCGGGGCGCACAATAACGCAATGGCGGGTCTTCAGAGGATCATCGATCCTTTTCCGTCCGCGCTCCGCAGAAGTTCGGCAACCGCAACAAGACCCTCGCGGACGCGCGCGCGGGTGATCTCATGGCTGAGGCACAGGCGGACAGCGTTCGGGCTGTCGGACGGCCGGGCCGCGAATGCGCCGCCGGTCACTATTTTGACGCCCCGGTTTTCGGCCTCCATCCGGAAGACGTCGGCATGCCAGTGGGGCGGCAGGGTCAGCCAGACATGGAAGCCGTGCGGATCGGCATGGAGATGATCCTCAGGGATCAGGTCCCGCGCCATCGTCTGGCGGGCGGCGGCTTCTTCGCGCTGAAAAGCGTTCAGCGCGTCCGCCGTGCCGTCCTCTATCCATCGTGCCGCGATTTCGACCATAAGCGGCGGCGGCATCCAGCTTGAGAGGCTGACGGCATTGCGCAAAGCGCGGACCTTTTCCGGAGGCGCGTGGATATGGCCGACGCGCAGGCCCGGGGCGAGGCTTTTCGATACGCTCGTCACGTAGATGGTGCGTTCGGGCGCGAAGGCCGCCAACGGGGGAGGGCGGTCAGGCGGCAGCATGCCGAAGACGTCGTCTTCGACGATGGTCAACCCATGTTTGCGGGCGACGGCGGCAATGGCAGAACGGCGATCCGCATCCAAGGTGGCGGTTGTCGGCGTGTGAAGGGTCGGCAGACAGTAAAGCACCTTGGCCGCCGCGCGTTGACAGGTGGCATCGAGGGCGCCGGGGCCGAGCATGCCTCCGTCGCCCTCAACGGGGAGAAGTTTCAGTCCGAGATGATGGGCCATGGCCTTGACCGGCGCATAGGTGAGCGGCTCGGTAAGGAGAACATCACCGGGCCGCATGGTGGCCAGAAACGCGACCATGATCCCATGCTGCGCACCGGCCGTGAGCACGATATTGGCGGGGCTTGTCTTCAAGCCGGTCCGCGCCAGCCATTGGGCGGCGGTTTCCCGCTGGCGATCCCGGTCGCGGTGTCCGTGACCGCCTGGGGGCTGATAATCGAGAAAAGCCGAAAGCGCTTTCGCTTCCGATAATGCTGTCAAAGACCGCGCCAGAGCGGCGGCGGCTTGACCTGGGGCCGGCAAATTCACCGAAAAGTCGATTGGGCCCGATGAGGGCCGCGTCAGCTGCGCGGCGGGAGCCTCGGTTGCAAGGGATCCGGATGCGCGCACATAAGTGCCGCGGCCCACCTCGCCGCGCACGAAGCCGCGGCCGACCGCATCGGCATAAGCGCGGCTGACCGTATTGAGCGAAACCCCGAGGGCAAAAGCCAGATCGCGCTGCGGCGGAAGCCTTGCGCCCCTCGGCAAACGTCCATTTGCGACGCTCTCGCCGATGGCGTCCGAAATCTGCCGGAATTTGGGACCTTTGCGCCCCGAGAGGCTTGGCTGCCAGATTGTCATGATGACAATGTTTCGATTGATCGCGATTTAAAGTCAATGCAATCAATGCAAATTGTATTGATTGAGGGAGATGTCGCGATGAGCGTGCAAGATGTGAGGGCGGAGGCCAGGACCGGGATTTCGTTTGCATTCGTGTGTCTCTTCATCCTCGGGACGATGCCGATCATCTCCAACAGCCGGCCCGCCGACTTTACGGCTTTGAGCTTCGCGTTCTTCCTGTCGGTCTGGCAGCTCCTGTTCTCGCTACCGCTTGTCATCCGCGAGGCGGCCTCGGCTGAAAAAGGCATTTTCGGCGCAGAACTCGATCCGGCGGTGAAGCGCCGGACCATCGCGATCATCCTGGGTACCGGCGCGATTTTCGGACTTTCGACCTATGTCTACGTTCTGGCGGTTGAAAGGGCGGGGGCCGTCAGCGCGGCGATTGCCATCCAGGCCTATCCGCTGTTCGCCATTCTTCTCGAGACGGTTTTCCTGAACAGGCGGAAGACCGCGCTTGAACTGTTCTTCACGGCGCTCCTCCTCACTGCGCTCACCTATCTTGCAACCGGTGGGACATGGCGGGTCGAGGGGCTTTCCGTCTGGTTCCTGCTGGCGCTTGGCGTCCCGTTTCTTTGGAGCGTGGCGCACATCATCATCAAGGAGGTGCTTAACAGCACGCCGATTACGCCCGCCCAGGTGACGTTCTTCCGCGTGCTCGTGTCCTCGGTTTTTCTAGGGATCGTTCTGATCGCCGTGGCGGGGCCGGGTACTGTGGCCGCCGATTTCAGCAATCCCACCTTCCAGGCATTCGCCCTCGTCATGGGGCTCGTCTACTACACCGAACTGATGTTCTGGTTCCATGCCGTGCGCGCGATCGATGTGTCCCTGGCCAGTTCAATCGCCGCGCCGTGGCCGGCGCTCACCATGGTTCTCGCCATTCTCTTTCTGAGCGAGAGCGTTGCGGGATACCAACTGCTCTCGCTTGTCGTGGTTGTCGCAAGCATTTACGGGCTGCTTTTTGCAGACGCTAAAAAGCGCGCGGCATCGTTCAGCTAAGCCGCGCGCTTGGAACCGCTTCGCTTTTCTTCGAACCGCTCAATCGCTTTTTAAGTTCTTGATTTGCCGCAAATCCGGGCTGAAGATCGGCTCCCGTTCGAGCTTTCGTGCACTCACTCCTGGGTTTGCTCTAAGGCTTGACCGTCTGGATGATGCTGAAGCCTTCGAATTCCGGGTGGCCGATATGCAGCGGCTGGTTCTGTCCGGCATCCTTATGGGCATCGCGGAAGGCCTGGCTTTTCGTCCAGGCGACGAAATGCGGCTCGCTCGCCCAGCGGGTATGGGAGGTGTAGAGCGTATGGTCCTCGTTTTCGGGGCCTTTGAGGAGATGGAACTCCAGGAAGCCTTCTTCCTTGTTGATGTGCACCTCGCGGTTCAGCCAGACGGCTTCGAAATCCGTCTCGGAGCCTTTTTTCACACGGAAGCGGTTCATGGCGATGAACATGGGAAACCTTTCTATCTGTTGCTGTTATTGTTTTGCCGTAACGTAATGTGTCGCATGCCATGCTGTCGAGGCGGGCGAAACGCTATTGCACGGTTTTAAGATGTCCGGCAAGGCCGGGTGGGGTCACGCTGGCGGTCGGCCGCTTTAACCGGGTGAAGCGTTGTTGAGCAATGGACGGGCGATGCGGGGAGGGGGATACCGTACGGCACCGACCGTCAGATGAGCCGCCCTCCATAGACAATCTCTTCCGGGAAGCCGTGCGTCATCGGCGATGATGCCGTGTCCTCGGTTGCCGAGGCGATGCTGCGGAACTCCGCGCTCGTGGCCATTAACTCTTCATAGGTGCCGGTGGCGGCCACTTGACCGCGCGACAAGACGACGATCTGGTCGCAGGCTTCTACCGTTGTCAGCCGATGTGCGATCATGATGATCGTCTTCGTTCCCGCCAGCGCGTTGATCTCTTCCATCACCTCGCGTTCGGTAAGGTTGTCGAGCGCACTTGTGGCTTCGTCGAAGACCAACAGGTCGGGGTCGTGATAAAGGGCCCGGGCAATTCCGATCCGTTGCCGCTGACCGCCCGATAGACGGACGCCGCGCTCGCCCACACTGGTCTCGTATTGGTGGGGCAGTTCGTTCTCGATGAAGTGGTCGATCCGCGCCATCAGCGCGCAATGCCTCACCCGTTCATTGTCGATTTCCGTTTCCGGCAGGCCGAACGCTATGTTTTCGCGGATCGTGCCGTCGAGCAGCACGATTTCCTGCGGAACATAGCCGATCCCGGCCTGCCAGGCCGTGCGGTTCGCGCCATCGATCACCGTGCCGTCGATGCTGATCCGGCCCGTTTGCGGCACCAGGAGGCCAAGGATCACGTCGATCAAGGTTGTCTTTCCCGCGCCGGTCCCGCCGACGATCCCAACTGTCGTCGCCGCCTCGATCCGGATCGAGACGTTGCGCAATGACGGTCTTAATGCGGTTCGGTATTCGTAGGTCACATTGTCGAGCACGAGGTCCTTCCTCAGCCCCATCGCCGCGGGCCTTTCTTTCGCTATCTTCAGGCCGTTCTGCGCATTGGCCATCAAATCCCGATGGAGCGTGTCAACAATCGCCTTCCCGAATCCGAGCTTTGTAAAGCCCTGATAGACCGTCTGCACGGCGGGCAGCATCCGGTAGCCGGCATATGCGAACAGGCCGAGGAGGGGCAAGACGCGCTCCAGCGCACCGTCCTCGCGGATCATCAAAATGATTGTCAGTGTCAAAAGCCCGCCGAAGGCCACCGCCTCGATTGCATAGCGCGGCAGGACTGCCAGCGCCGAGGCGCGTGCAATGGTTCTTGAAAGTATGAACGAAGGCGTTTTGAACCGGTCGAGATAGACCGCTTCCCGGCCAAGAAGCTTGATGTCCTTGACCCCGCTAAAGCTGTCGCTCGTCGCCTTGAAGCGGTTCGCATTGGCCACCTGGCGCGCCTCGCCCGCCCGCTGCAGGCGGTTGCGGATGATCAGAAAGGTGCCCATGTAGCCAAGGCCGATGACACCGCCTGCGCTCAGCGCCGCCCACGGATCGACAATCAGCAATAGCATGATGATGGCGGTGAGCATAAAAAGCTGACCGATCATCATCACCGTCGGCCGCAGGACTTGCCCGACGAACATGTCGACTTCCGACAGCATCGTCTTGGTCAGGTCGCCGGAATGGCGCTCCATGAAAAACGTGTAAGGCTGCGCCAGATAACCCTGGAACAGCCTGGTGGCCAGCGAGTGGCGCCGCGTCTCGGAAAACCGGATTGTCGCGTAGTTGCCGAAAATCCGCACGAGCGCCGACATCACAAGAAGCACGAACGACGCGCAGCCCAGCAGGATCAGGAACTGGACCGGCGTCTCGAAACCGAACCACTCATTGACTGCCCGAAGATACCGGTTCGTTTCGATTATGTCGGGATTGGCCAGAACGGCGATGAACGGCATGATCGATGCCACGGAAACCACTTCGAAAAACGCCGTTCCCGTGACGATAAAGAGAAGCCGCAAAAAGTGCACACGCTCTTGCGGGGTTAAAATCCGGTAGGTTCGGTTGAGGGTTTGCCACATCGGACGCTGCCTGGTTTGGGCCTTTTACAAACTCGCAACAGCCCCCACGGCTCCCTTTCGGTAAAGGTTTGCCGCTCCCGGCGCAAGTGGAATGATATCGTTTTTGCTTGAAAACAGAAAGAAAACGACCACAAAATCGGCGCCATCTCGGTTGTGGGTCAGATTTTTGACGATTTTCAGGCATTTTTTGACGCAATCGCGTCAAATGTGCGGCGCTTCCTGATCGCTACGGCATTGCGTCCTTGCGCCGGCCTGCCTGAACTGTATTCCCCCTTCCACGACGGGGATGTTCACCTTGCGGCATGTGGGCGCATCTGCACGCAAAAACAAAGATCAGCCTCGTTCAAATATATGCCAGCTTGCTGGATTCGCGACCTGCGATCCAGGGTTGGCGATCCGGCGCGTAGAACCCCGCAAACAATCAACAACCCATTCGGCACCAGACTGTCACCCATGTCTTAGGTACATTCTGTGACCTATGTCTCCGGACTGGACAACAATCAAATGGTGCCGGCTGAGGGACTCGAACCCCCGACCCCCTGATTACAAATCAGGTGCTCTACCAACTGAGCTAAGCCGGCAACTATAAAAACGCTCATTTCTTCAACACCTTCCGTGTTGCAAGGTCAATAATCGGTTCTTGCGTTTTCCAAATTTCACCCGATGTTTTCCAATCAGGGTTCGTGGCGCGTTCCCATTTATCGAGCGCCGCCTGCGCCAACTTCCGAAGTGAAACGCGCTTTCCGTAGTGCCTGACCATCTGCGAGGACATGCCCACAACGGCTCCTGCCTGATCTTCAGTGCAGCCGACTTCCAGCAGATTGACGACAGCGTTTTTGCGCAGCCCGTGAAATACAACCCGATGATCGCGGAATGGTTTGAAAATCCGCTGCTTTTTTTCACGGGTCCACGCGGTCTTGAAACCTTCGACTGTCCACTGACGCTCTGTCGTTGCGTTTATATGCAAAATCGCGGAATCAATCGGGACCGACGCCTCAATTATCGAGCGATAGGCCGTATGTATCGGGATCGGGTCATAGATACCGGTCTTTTCCTGGAAGATTTCGATATAGGCTTGGTTCGGTCGGGGGCGCATCATCGGCACGACGTCAATGAGACGTTGGCCGGTGAATAGTGCTGATATCACAGTCATATGCATGTCCGCGCGCCAGTGCTCAAAGAATAGCTCGAACGCCCATTCAGGCCACGGCTCGTAGGGCGTGCCGCCTTCGCGCTTGGGAACGTCGCGGACCGGGTTGTCTGTTCGGAAGCCCCTCGGCACCCCATGCGCGAACAATGCGCTCATGCCAGAACGGTACTCATTTGCGGCGCCATGCCCCTCAAAAGCATCCATGGCGGTTGCAATATCCTCGGGTGTGGTCTCAGCTACCGGCTCTTCGGGAATCGAGGCGCGGACAATCCGCATTGTACGCCGGTAGCCTTCAGCGGTTTTTGTTGATTTCCTGCCGGCTGCAACCTCACGGTCTAGATGAACGTCGAAAAGATCGCACAGCCGCGCCCATGTTTTCTGATTGGTGGTGTCGGTCTCATCGAGAAATTTGAGCCGATCCCAGAAACCATCTGCCTTTGGGTCGACGTGCTCGACAGCACCGAAACGGCTTGTGAATGTCCATTCCCCACCTGTCCAACGAAGGCGAGTGCATTGCTCAGCATATGCCCAAAACAAGGACTCGTGCGGCGGTGCCGGGATCCGGACCACAGGCCATTGGCTTTCTGTATTCCGATAGCGCTGCCAATAGGCGTAAACCTGCCCCTTTCGGCCGGGACGCGTGAAGACGTGTTCAGGAAGCTCCACAGTTGGCCTCCTGCGCTTTGATCGCTTTCGCGAGCTTATTTCCAGGCGAGGGTGTGTCTCGGTTGTTCGGGCCAGCTACATCCCCATCGAAACGCGTTGAAAGTGCCGCTTCTACATCCGACCAACGCCAGCGAAGGTTGCCCTGTATCTTTTTTCCAGGTGGAATGATGCCGCGCGCTACCCAATCGTCGATGGTCGTTTCAGATACGTCAAGCGTATAGGCGAGGGTCTTCCGGCTCATTAGAACCGGAATCCATGGCCTATCCACATGTGAGCGGGCAGCGGCGCGGGTCATGGGTCAGCCCGCTTACGGATCAGGGCCATAACGTCTTTGATGGCCGTCCATGGCACATGCCGTTTGACGGAAACGGGTAGGCCATCCTCATCGTCATCGGAGACGGTCTCCAAAACCACTTCCCCCATATAAGCGGCTTTGGTTCCAGCACTTGGCGTTAGCGCTTCCAGCAGACGTGTCACGTGCGCCGCTTTCGCTGAGTTTTCGGCGCGGAGGACCATGTTCTCTTGTGCCAACTCAATTACCCGCGCGCCCAAATCCAAAGCATCAATATCCACGTTCTCCGGGACGGCGAAGAATCTCTGACAGTTTTCGCATTGCGCGGGCCTGCATGTGTCCGTGTGAGCGCAGTTGATCGGGAACCCACCGCAATCCTGGCACAGCATCTCACGTCTCCTCAGTTCGCGGTATTGAGCCGTCTAATCTCGGATAACTGTCTTAAGCACAGGCCAGCGGCCCTCGAACTCAAATGCCAGCTTCATCCCGTGGATGCGGTAGCGGCCCTTGTCGTCCATATCTTCCTTTTCGAGTGCCTCGGCCGCGACCCGGCAAAGCCATGAGTAAAGGCCCTCGGCCTCCTTGTTCTTGGTCTCATGCCAAATCTTGCGGCAGTGGACGGACGCGCGATCGATTGCATGGCCGCTCACATCCAGATCGGGCGTTACGGTTCCGCGGCGCTGCAATTCAGCTTCAGCGATTTCGGCCCGGCTATGATTGCTGCCGACCATCCACTTGAGGTAGCTGACCGGGGCCTGCGTGTAAGGCGTGCCTTTGTGCTTGCCGAAGTCGATGATCTTGTTGTGCGTATCGATCATGTCTTGCTCCTCCGCGGAACGACCTTGCCGTTCATTTTCCGGGACTTCGTCTTGTCGAATCCCCGGCTGTTGATTTTCCGCTTCGGTAAACCGAGGTGTTTCGCCTTTTTCTCACCATCAGCGAGCGCTTGCTGCGCACGGGCGAGCCGCCTGGTTTTGTAGATTGCCGGCTTGTCCTTCTTGTTGGTCTTCCCGTGGTGGTCCTCTTTCAACCGGATGGTGATGTATCGAGGATCGTTCGCCGCCGGCTTCGTGTCACCGGTTTCCGGATCCCAGACGCGCAACTGAATCGCTGGGTCGTGGTCGAATTGGACTTTGTCTGGATCAAGCCCGAGCTGCAGAATTGCAGCGCGCAGCTTGACGGCGAGGCCCATATGCGGCCGGAAGCCTTTCGGCGGTGAGGGTGCGGGCTCGCGATACGTCATGCCGCCCGCCTTTCTGGCGCACGCAAATGATCCATCCTGCGGTCAAAGGTGGCCCGGATTTCCGCGCGGTCCTCTTGACCGAGCGCGGCGATCAAGCGGCGCATCTTGTGATAGAAGACCATCAGCGTGGCCTCGTCGTCGGCCAACGCAATGCCCATCAAAATGATGCTTTTTGTGAGCGCGCGCTTGTGCGGGGTCATTCTGTCTCGCCCCCATCCTGATCAGGCTGGACGATGGCAAGCGTTATATCGACACCAAGCCCTCGCCGGATGTTCTCGCTGATAGCTTCCAATTGACCTGCATCGATCTCGACCGGTCGCACAGCGTCTGCATCGACGCAGATCGATGCTTTGATGGCTGGACGCATGAACAGTTCGTGCGGAACGTCGATATCGAGCTGAACCGATATCTCGCCTGGCCCCAATGGCGGCGGCCGCTTTGTAAGCCTGTCGATGCCGTGCCTGTCGATAACGAGAAATGCTTTCGCCCTCATGCCGCCCTCCCGGCATGCTGCTTGGTGGTTCCAACCTGAACTCCAAGCAGTTCATCGAGAATGCGGAAAACGGCTTCCTTGCTGTCCTGAAACACGGTCTTGCCCATGGCGCGCATGGACTGAGATTGTGCGGTGTAGAACTTGACGACAGGCCCGTTGACCAGCACGACAGCGTAAGGATCGATTGGCTTCACGAACGCAGCGACGCGCTGCGCTTCTGCCTTTGACCCGCAAACGATGGTCCGTTCGTCTGCGTAGCCAGCCTTGATGAGCGCCCATTTCCGAAGGTGCTCAGCCGTTGGAAACCGGTCTTCGTCTTCCGGCAGATTGGCCCAGGCGTCAGCGACACTCGCAAAGAAATGGTCGTGGCTCCGTTTAGAACGGTCTTGATGCAGGACAAGCGGGTATCGCTCGCCGATCACGAAATGCTCGTCTGCCAGTTTCGCGAAACGTTGGCTGGCTGGCGCCATGGCCTCGCCGTCCCATTGGAAGAGGATTGGGGGGATCGTCATGCTGCGATGCCCTCCGGGTCACAGGCACCCTTCAGCCGCGCGACTTTGTCATCCACTTCATCCAGGAAGTCGCGAACCTCTACCTCGAGATCGGCAATGCGTGCGTCATCACGCTCAATGCGCTGGACATGGAGCCGCATCGCTTCCGGCATGCGAGGATCAAACGAGACGAAATCGCACCATTGACGGCCCGTGCAGGCCATCTGCCATTGCATTTGGGTGAGATACTTGCCCTCGATCGATTTTCCGAGAAGCGTGTCAATGTGCTTCGCGGTGTTCGGGCACTTGATCTCCACAAGGCCATGATCGCCAACAAGGCCATCCGGGCTGGCGCCGGACATTGCTATCGTCGGATGCGCGACGAAACCAGTTTCCGTTACTTCAGCACCGACATAAAACTCATAGGCTCGGCGCGCGGCCGGTTCTTGATCGATACCCCATCTCATCGCGTCATTTGTGAAGGACTCCGCCACATTACCGGTCAGGCGCTCGGCAACCAGTTGGGCCATGTAGTTTGCCCTGCTGGCGGCGTAGCCGCTCCGCGTGCGCGCGACGATATCAGCGACTTTGGACGCGGTTGCCTTGCCAAGACGGGCGGCAAACCACTCTTCCGATCCTTGAACGATCTCGCTCATTGTTTCTTGCCTCGCTTCTTGTTCAGCGCGGCAACCGCGCGGTCGTATTCGGACGCCGGCAACTCGGCAACGGAATTGATCTGGAAGTATCGGCAGAAGCCGGGAATATCGGCGCTCACTTCATCCATCAGCTCACGCAGCAATTTGTTCTGCTCATCGCTGATTATGGCTGGCGCGCCGGCAGATCGGCCGTCGTCGTCCTCGCCGCGGGAGGTGAGATTTAAGAGCGCGAAAGCTGTATAGCGCTTCCCATACGAGACACTGGACCCAACCGCCTGCACCGCGTTTTTGCTTCCGGTGCTATCGTGCATCAGCGGTAATGTCGTTTCTTCGTGATGCCCGTCGCGATGGCTGAGAACGCCCGTCACAGCGATCTTTCCTTCGGGCGTTTGCCCGATACGAAACGAAAGAGCGAAACCGTATTCGGCTAGAACCGGGCTGATAGCCTCGTTGATGTCTTCCCAAAGCGCATAAGGCGTGGATTGGATAATGTTTTCCTGATTGTTTTTGTCGCGAATCTCGATGCGCCCGCGGCGATCGATCACCGGCAGTTCCGGCTGCATGTCGGCCAATGCGGCGAAGAACGCGGCTTTTGCGCTCCGCTCCATGATGCGCTCTTGCATCTCTAACAACCGTTCCATCTTGTCGATATCGACGGCTGGATTTGATGCGGCTCGCTCGATGACCTGGAGAATGGCTGCTGTTTCTGGTTGCAGAGACGGTGCGACGGGAGCCGGATCCGTCTCCACAACTTCAACGGCACTTCCCTCAACGGTAGCGACTTCGTTCATGACGGACCTCCGATCAATGAAAGGGTGAAAGCGCAGATCAGGAGGGCCCCGATCCAGCAAATCAGTTTCGCGAGTTCGCTCGCGTGGGCCCGAAGGGTGCGGCGGCGGAAGGTCATGGTTGGCCACCTCTTGCCTTGGCAAGAACAGTGCGAGCCTCTTCAGCAGCAGCCTTGATGTCATCGACATACTCGGCGTTCCCTGCGGACTCGCGTTGCTCCACCTCTTGTTCGAGATGCGGCAGAGCCACTTCGAGCGCGTGAAGCAGTTCGGGTGCCAGAGCCATCAGTCGCGCATTTGCACGAGCGACGTCCTGAGGGATTTCCCGTGTGTCCAGCAATCGACGGTTGGGCCCATGATGGGCAACACCGACCAGAAACCGGCCCTTGTCGGTATCCGAAAGAACGGCGAAGCATGAAGGCCCAGCAACCGCCCACGGGCCTGGTGTGCAGTCTTCAATCATTGCTGCCTCCCGTCTCGGCGTCATCGTCAAGCGGCTTCAGATCGCCTTCGGTGGCCGTCTTTTTGTGGGTGTAGGCCCGGTCCCCGAACGTCCATTCGAACTCGACGGAGTAACCGTTGCGCGTCCTGCGCAGGACCTTGCCGGGATACCAATGGGTATGGTGATGCCGGACCATCACCAGATCGCCCTTCTTGAACTTCGGGGTTCTCTTGACCGGTTCGCGCTTCTCAATCAGATGGCAGAAGCTTTTTTCGTGGGTGAAAACTTGACCACCGCGTTCCGTGAGCCGAACGGTGTAGGTGTTTTTGTTGACACGCTCGACGATGCCTGCGCCAAAATGGGTGGTGTCGACAAGATCGCCAGCGGATATCTGCAAGTCCGCGAAGTCACGCTTGCGTTGACGTTGCTTCTCAGCGTCACCCCTGATCCGGGCCGGTTGCATGAAGTCGGCCCGCTCGCGAAGTCGCTGAGCTTTGGCGCGCTCTTCAAATTCTTCCGTCGTGGCCTTTTCGAAGCGGCTAATCAGCCTGCGATGCCTGCCTTCTGAGTGATGACCGACCTTGACCGGCTCGCCCAGGCGTAGGAATGACCGCTCACCTTCGCTAATTTTGTTGTGTGCCTTCTCGGCGCGACGGTCAGCGGCGTCCGCACGTTCGCGCAACCGTTCCGCACGGCGGTCTTGGCGTTCTTGCCTGATCTTGCGAAGACGCTCGCCGGTTGCCGGCGTCAGCTGCTCTTCGGTAGCCTCGTACCGGGTCGCATCCAGATCGTGTTCCGAAATGAAATCCTTAATGTCTGGGAAGGCATCGGCAGCGATGATGTAGCCCATCTCGCCTCGGTCGAATAAGGCGCCAGCGGCTCGAAGCGCGCGCCG
>JAKSCL010000276.1 GCA_022360615.1 Hyphomicrobiales bacterium | reverse complement strand
GCGCGATGCGGTCGAGGTCTTGCGCGTCGACCGCGAGGAGGCCCTGGGCGCCCTCAATTTCGAGATCATGGCGGCGCTCGGCGATTACGTCGCGACCTTGGTCGACCGCAAGGACGAGGTGCGTGTCCTCGTCATCACGGGCACGGGGCGCGGCTTCGTCGCCGGCGCGGATATCGGCGGGTATCACGGCGTCGGCCAGACGGTGTTCGATGATTTCCAGCGGCGGTCCAGGCGCACTTTCGACGCGATCGCGGCCCTGCCGCAAATCACCATTTGCGCGGTCAATGGCTATGCGCTGGGCGGCGGGTTCGAACTGGCCATGTGCTGCGATTTCATTCTTGTGAACGAAAAGACCAAGCTGGGCTTGCCCGAGATCAAGCTTGGTCTCCTCCCCGGTGGCGGCGGGACACAGCGCCTGCCCCGCTTGGTGGGGCCGATGCGCGCCAAGGAGATCCTCCTGACCGGCCGGATGATCACCGCCGCCGAGGCGGTGGACTATGGCGCGGCGCTTGAGGCCTGTGCGCCGGACGACCTGATGCCGCGGGCGCTTGAGCTTGCCGAGACACTCGCCGGCCAGGCGCCCGTGGCGCTGCGCGAAGGCAAGCGCGTGATCGACGATGGTCTTGACACCGCACTGAGCGCGGGCCTGACCATGGAGCAGCGGGTGCTTGGTGGTTTGTTCGCCACCGAGGACGGCAAGGAGGGGATCGCGGCCTTCATGGAGAAGCGCGCGCCCCGGTTCGAGGGGGAGTAGGGGTGGGGGCGGAAGGTGTGGCCCGGAGCGGCCCTCTCGCCGGCGTCCGCGTCATCGAGCTGGCGCACGTCATGGCGGGGCCGGTGTGCGGGCGGATGCTCGCCGACATGGGTGCCGATGTCATCAAGGTCGAACGCGTTCCCGATGGCGACGATTCGCGCCGCGACACGATCGCGTCCGGCACCGATGAGGGCGATTCTCACGCCTTCATGATGATGAACCGCAACAAACGCGGGATCGCGGTGAACCTGAAGACGCAGGGCGGCAAGACGGTCCTTGAGCGTCTCTTGTCGGATGCAGACGTGGTAATCGAGAAGTACCGGCACGACACGATGGAGAAGCTCGGCTTCGGCTATGAAGGTTTGCATAACCGCTATCCGCGTCTCGTCTATTGTGCGGTATCGGGGTTCGGGCGCACTGGGCCTTATGCCGAGCGCGGCGGCTTCGATCTGATCGCCCAAGGGATGAGCGGGCTGATGAGTTTCACCGGAGAAGGGCCAGGCCGGCCGCCGGTCAAGGTTGGCTCGCCGGTCACAGATATCACGGCCGGCATCCTTGCCACGATGGGCATACTCGCTGCGCTCCACAGCCGCACACAAACCGGCACCGGCCAGATGGTCGACACATCGCTTTACGAGGCTGGCATCACGCTCACCTACTGGCACTCCGCCATCTGTTTCGCAACGGGCGACAATCCGGGTGCGCTCGGATCGGCCCATCCTCTCAATGCGCCTTACCAAGCCTACGAAACAGCCGATGGCTGGATCAATGTCGGCGCGGCCAATCAGGCCAACTGGTTGCGTATGGTCTCCGTTATGGGTGCCGAGGACCTCGGGCGCGACCCCCGCTTTGCCGACAACGGCAAAAGGATGGACAACAAAGCTGCGCTGGATGAGGCCCTTGTCCCCATCTTCAAGACCCGCAACTCCGAGGAATGGCTAAAGGCATTCGAGGAAGCTGGCTTTCCGGCCGGACCGATCCGCTCCGTGCGCGAAATGCACCAGGATCCGCAGACGCTTGCCCGCGATATGGTCACGGAAGTGGAGCACAGCCGCTTCGGCACGCTCAACACCGTCGGCTTCCCGGTCAAATTCACCGACACCCCGGTGGACATATCGCGCGGGGCGCCGATTTACGGCGAAAACACGCGTGAGATTCTTGCCGAACACGGCTTCAACGATGAAGAAACGCGCCGCTTCATCGACGAAGGCGCGGTGATTGCGGCGCACCATGACCTTGAGGCAGCACAATCCTGAGCGTTTTCACTGCAGTGGTGCCTGACGGCATGCAAAGAGGGTCTTGCGCAAGGAGCGTTCCGATTGACGGATGATGACCTGATTGTTCACCGCGAGGCCGTCCAGAGCGCTTGGGTCGACTATAACGGCCATCTGAACGTTGCCTATTACAGCCTCATCTTCGATCACGCGACGGATGTGCTGCTCGATGCGCTTGGCGTTGGCGCGTCTTATGCCGGCGAGACGGGATTCAGCACCTTCGTCGTCGAAGCCCATACGCGCTTCTTGAACGAGCTGAGCGACGGTGCGCCGGTGCGCGTCACGACGCAGCTTCTCGGTTTCGATAGCAAGCGGCTGCACTATTTTCACCGTATGCAGCATGACGAGGAGGGCTTTCTCGCCGCCACGCAGGAACTCTTGTCCGTCCACGTCGATCTGAACGAGAGACGCGCGGCGCCCTTTCCGGCAGGCGCTCTGCAAACGATTGTGGATATCGCCGCCTCTCACGAGCATTTCGAGCGGCCGGAAAAGGCTGGCGCATCGATCCGGCCGCCTGCCCCCAACCCTGATCGCAAATGAGCATCGTCAGGCGCGTCTACGATGCGATGCTCGCCACGGTGCGAGTCGCCGTGATCGGCCTTTTCCTCGTCCTTGTCGCCAGCGTCTTTTTCCAGGTTGTCGCCCGCTACGTCTTTCACGCACCGCCCTTCTGGACAGAGGAACTGGCCCGTTTCACCCTCATCTGGATCACGTTCGTCGGCGCCGCCCTGGTTCACCACCATGGCGAGCACATCGCCGTCACTGGGCTCCGCGACGGCCTACCCAAGCGCTTCCAGGCTTTGCTTGACGTCTTCATTTCGGTCCTCGTGCTTGCGGTTCTCGCGGTATTCGCAAAGGCCGGCTATACCATCGCCCTCCTCGGCACCCAGAACGCGCCGGCCCTCGGCATTTCCATGCGCTACGTCTATGGGGCGCTCCTGGTCGGCACGGTCCTGATGATCGCCATCACGGTCTTCAAACTGATCGCTCAATTCTCCTTGCTCGTCAGAGGGCGGCAATGACATGTCGATCGAAATAATCCTGGGTCTGTTCTTCCTGCTCGTGCTTCTCGGCATCCCGATCGCCTTTGCGATCGGCCTCGTTTCGCTCCTCTACATCATCGAGGCCGGTTTGCCCCTCTTGGTCGTGGGCCAGAGGATGGTGGCGGGCGCCGATTCCTTTCCCTTACTTGCCGCGCCCCTGTTTCTCCTTGCCGGAACGATCATGAGTTTCGGCGGCATCACGCGGCGGCTCGTGCGACTGGCCAACGCGCTGGTCGGGCACATCACAGGCGGCCTCGCACAAGTGAATGTGTTCTCAAGTCTTCTCCTGTCCGGCATGTCGGGGTCCGCGACGGCGGATGCCTCCGGGCTCGGTTCCATGATCATCCCGGCGATGAAAAAGGCCGGCTACGCGCCGAGGTTGAGCGCCGCCGTGACGGCCGCTTCGGCCACCATCGGACCGATCATCCCGCCAAGCGTTCCATTCGTCATTTACGGCGCCATGGCTCAGGTCTCGATCGGCAAGCTCTTCGTGGGCGGCATCATACCGGGCCTCCTGATGACGCTGTTCCTGATGATCACGATCTATCTCACCTGCCGCCGGCACGGTTACAGAACCCATGACAAGCTTGAATTCGGCGAACTCTTTTCCGCATTCAAAGCCAGCTTGCTCGACCTGATGCTCCCTATTGTCATCATCGGCGGCATCCTTGGCGGTATCTTCACGCCCATCGAAGCCGCCGCCATTGCCGTCGTTTACGCGGCCGCGATCGAGCTGGTGATCTTCCGCGAAATCGGGCTACGCGACATCCCTCAAATTGTGCTCACGGCCGCACGGCTGACCGCCGTGATCATGTTCGTGATTGCCGTTTCGAGCATATTTGGCTGGATATTGATCCGCGAAGGCGCCGGGAAGCTTCTCGTGGACTTTATGCTCGGGATAAGCAGCGATGTGACAATCCTTCGAATCCTGCTGGTCGTCTTTTTGATCGTTCTTGGACTGTTTATCGAGACGATTGTTCTCATCGTTCTTGTTGTGCCTTTGCTCGCCGCGTTGGGGCCGCATCTCGCGATGGACCCGATCCATCTCGGCGTCACGGTCGTCCTCTCCATCATGATCGGCCTCATCACGCCCCCGCTCGGACTGTGCATGTTCATCGTCAACTCGATTGCCAAGATCGGCATGGGAGAGTACACGCGCACGATCATCCCATACCTCGCGGCCCTCATCGTCTGTGCCTTTCTGGTTGCTCTGGTGCCTCCGCTGACCACATGGCTGCCGGCGACCCTGATGGAGTGATGGCCGCAAAACGTCCTTGGAGGCCCTTTTGCGGTGGAACACCGAGACCGGAGCTTTCAATTGCACCGGTCAACGGCTAAATCGTTGGCCTACTGGCAGACCGTTCCCATATGACGATTGCCTGCTATATACAGTCGAATGTCGACAGTCTGGAAACCGCAGGTCGCCGGAAAGCGCGTTCGCCCGGCTGAACGGAGACGGCTGCATCACCTCGGCGACGGCAGAGAAATCACGAAAGAACAGTGAGGAAACAGATGAGGTCGCAGACACCTAAACCGCGTAATGGTGCTAACGGCCCCAACGTGCCGCCGGCATCGGCGCCCTCGACGGTCTTTGCAACGCGCGTGGACGACAGGCTGCCCGATGTTCTCGGTCAAGAACTGACGAACATCATCGAAAAGCGCATTATCTTCCTCGATTTCATGCCCGGTGTCCGTGTGACGGAGCAGGAAATCTCCAAGGAGTTCGGAATCTCCCGCTCGCCGGTGCGTGAAGCGTTTCGCCAACTCGAATCGAGCGGCCTGGTTGTTCGCCTTGCCCGCCGCGGCATCCGGGTGAACGAAATGACGCAAAAGAACCTCAACGAGATCTACAGCTGCCGCGCCCCGCTCGAAGGTCTTGCCGCCGCAGCTGCCGCCAAACACGCCACGGAAGACGATCTTCACAGAATGAAGGCGTCGCTCGAAGGCATGGCGGCTGCGCTCGATCAATCGGGTATCAACCGGTTTTTCGACAATAACATCTTGTTCCAGCAGTATATGCACGATGCCTGCGGTAACTCTGTCCTGAAGCGCATCCTCGCCGATTTGCACAAACACGCTCTCAGATACCGTTATTTCGGGCATAAGAAGGCGGCGGAAATGCCGAAGTTTTCCTATGAAAGGCAGAAAGACCTCTTCGAGGCCATTGAAGCCCGCGACGCGCAAAAAGCGAAAAGGCTCGCCACCAATATGATGCGGGACGCGCAACGGCTGATCGGCGAAGTCCTGAAGGAGCACGGCCACGAACTCACCGGCGAAGGATGAGACGTCTACGCCGTTGTTCGGGCGGCTGAAAATGAACGCCGGATGCCGGTGTAAAGCGTAAAGGCGATGACGGCCATCATGATGAGCCCGATCGGCCGCATGAACATGTGCTCGAGACCGTCGGAGCCGAAAATGATCATCGCCTTTCTGAGGTTCTCATCTGCCAGACCACCGAGGATCATGGCAAATACCATTGGCGCCAGCGGAAACTCCCATTGCCTTAGAACATACCCGACGACGCCGAAGACAAGCATCACCTGCACATCGAAGACCGAAAGCTGCAAGGAGTAGGCACCGAGGACGCAAAGGACCGAAACAATCGGCATCAGCGCGTCCTTGCGGAATGAAAGCGCCACGATGCTTGGCTTAATGAGCACAAATGCGAACACATACATTGCCAGATTGGCGACAAGCAGCGATCCGTAGAGGAAGCTCATATAGCCGGGCTGGCTCTGGCCGATCGCCGGGCCGACGATGACGCCCTGAAAGGCGAGTGCTGCCATGAAAACCGCCGCTGCGGCGGTCCCTGGGATTCCGAGCGCCATTGTGGGCAGCAGCGAGCCGCCGATGCAGGCGTTGTTTGCCGTCTCGCTGCAAACGACACCTTCAATGCTGCCTTTCGAGAAGTTCTTGCCGGACGCTTTTTGACCCAGATCGTAGGCAAGGAAGGTGGCCATCGGGGCACCGCCGCCCGGAACCATTCCGATGAAGGTGCCGATCGCGCTCGACCTCAGCGCCGATCGGCCGTAGCGACCGAAATCCCTGAACCGCGGCACCACCCGCCCGACCTGAACGGGCAAGCGGTGTGTCTCGTGGCGATTGGCGATCCGCATGACTTCCGACAAGCCGAAAAGGCCGATCAGCGCAGGAATGAACGCGATACCGCCGAGCAAATTAGGTATCCCGAAGGTCATGCGGTCATAGCCCGAAATCGGCTCGATGCCGACCATTGCCAGGCAAAGCCCGAGCCAACCCGAAACCCAGCCCTTAAGCGCTGAATCGCTTTCGCCTGAAAGGCTCCCGGCGATCAAGATTCCCCAAAGGGCAAGAAGAAACTGCTCCCAGGCACCGAAATTGAGTGCAAAGACCAGCAGCACCGGCGTCAGTGCCACCAGGACCAAGATGCCCACCAAATTACCGATGAATGAGCCGACGATCGCCATGCTGAGGGCTTCGCCGCCGCGGCCTTGTTTCGCGACCGGATGGCCGGCAAGCTGCGTGGGAACGGCATCGGGCGTACCGGGAATATTCAGGAGGATCGCGCTGATGGCGCCGCCGAAGGTGGCGCCGGTGTAGATCCCCATCAAGAACGCGGTGGCGTCGGCCACGCCCATCGAATAGGAGAATTGCGCTAGAAGCGCCATACCCATCGTCATCGAAAGGCCCGGCATGGCACCCCAGATGATGCCGAGGCTCGCGCCGATGCAGGAATAGAGCATCGCCTGAAAAGTGAAGGCATCGAGAAAACTGAACATCGGCAAAGTCGCTTTGCGTCAAGCCAGGGGCCGGCTGTTGAAGGCGTCAGGACTCACCGGTAAATCCACTGTTCAACAATGCTCGTTGTCCCCGGCAGCAAGGTCTCAAGCAGCAGAACGAAAATAAGCGAGAGAAAAAGCGGCGTTCCGAGGCTCACCATGGCGATAAGACGCCAGGACCGCACACTGTTGACCCACATCGCCAATGCAAGGAAAAGCGCGGTCGCAATCTCGTAGGGGAGAAAACGCAAAAAGGCCAAGACATAAAGAAGGACGACGATCAAGGTCTGCGCTGGAGCGGCATGCGCAATCATGGATGCCGGCACACTGTCGATAGACACAAGGGACACCGGTGAACCGCCCGAGCCGAGCCGGCCAAACACGCCACCCCCGCGCCGCCAGCCTTCAAGAACCAGCGCGACCGACATCATCACGAGGCCGAGGCCGATGAAGACCGGAAACAGTCCAGGAGCACTCGCCCATCCGATCGTGCGCGGCATCTGAAGCCCGAGCCAGACCATCCCCAAACCGATCAGCAGCGTCAGCGCGGCAGGAATGATATATTTATCCGACCAGACAAGCCGCAGCATTCACCGGCGCCCTGACGTGCCGCTGCCATGCGGCCAGGAAAGGGGATGGTCCGGGGCCGGTTCTGCCATCGGTGAGCGATGCCTCTCCACTGTCAGTTTCTCCTCCAGGCAGGCCGCACAAGCTCCGGGGGGCTCGCCGGATCTAAAGCGTGGGCGTGTAGTCTTCCGGCGGCCACCAGGCGGCGAAATCATCGGGTTTCGGGATGCCGAGTTCGGCCGGGTTCTTTTTCGCAGAATCCATCTGCAGATCCCAGAATAGCCAGGAGCTGATCGATTCGAAAAGCGCCGCCTCACGGTCCACATCCGTGCCGCTTTTGAACTCGGGAAACAGAACGCGGTTCTCCAGCACTTCGACGAATGCCGGGTCGTCGACCGCCTTTTTGACCGCGTCGTGGACGGTTCTGATGATCTCGGGGTCGGTGTCCCTTTTGATGCCGACGGCATAGACGCCCTGCAGAAGACCGAGATCGGCCGCACTCGGCACATCTTTCGTGACCGGTGCCAGCGGCTCATCGACACCGGGGATCTTGAGCGGCGCGTCCTTGAAGACAGCCAGGTTGCGAACCTGACCGCTGCGGATGTATTCGATTTGCTCGTGCACGCCGCTCGCCACTACATCGGCTTCGCCTTGCAGAACCGCCAATGTCGCAGGCGCGCCACCTTTATAAGGAATATGCGTGAACTTGGCTCCGGTGCCGCGCTCGAGCGCCACCAAGGTGGCTTCATGCCAGATCGATCCGATACCGGCGTTCGAGATCTTGATGTCAAGCGGCTTTTCCTTGCCGGCTGCAACGACGTCGGCAAGCGATTGAAAGGGCGAATCCGGTGCAACGCCCCATGCGGGGATCGACGACCCCGCTTTGAAGAACTGCCAGGTCTTCCAGGGCGCCTCGTCGGTGAAGCCCATCACCCGGAAAAACTTGTTGAACTCGGCGCCGCCAAGCATCCAATCTCCGGAAGACGGTTTCGATTTAACGAACTGCGTCGCCACCGATCCGACAGCGCCCGGCTGATTGACGGCGCGCACTGAAACGCCGAGCTGCTTTTCAAGCGCCTGCGCCAGACTGCGCATGATGGTGTCCGTTCCACCGCCTTCGGCGTACTGGATGACGAGCGTAACGGGGCGTCTCGGCCAATTGGCTGAGGCCACCGCGGGTGTAAACGTCAAGACGGTGAAACCGGCTCCGAGTCCGGCGAGAAATTCCCGGCGATTACTGTTTGTCATAACGGCCCTCCAATAACTAGCACCTGTTCCACGAGGTTCCGCTTGGACCGGACATCGCTTCATCGGGTGAGGCGAAACGGAACCCGCTTGTCTGCTTTTCACACCTTCACGTGCCGGTCCTTCAAGATGACGGTTCCGTCGACCTCGATCACTGGATGCCGAATAACGAGATCGATATGCCCCGAGGCTCTGATTGAACTGCCGAAAGTAATCCCGTTACCGACGCCCAAATGGCACGTTCCGAACTCGCCTTCGTCTTCAAGCTCGATACCGCGGCCGATCTTCGCTTTCGGATTAAGTCCAATGCCCAATTCGACGTGGCAATAAATGTTCTCGTCCTCGTACGAGGTGAGAAGGTCCGAAAGATAGCGACCGTCCCGGCCGCCCGTGTCGACCTTTGTAATACGGCCACCTGAGAGCTCGATTTGCACCGGTTCCAAGACTTCACCGCCCGGCACAATCGCGCCGTCGATAACCGCGACACCCTCTGTGCTGCCCTCAAGCGGCGAGACGGCCGTCTCTATGCAGGGCGGTGGCGAAATTGTTCCCGGGTCGTGGCAAATACCGGTCTGCGGCACGCTTGACCGTCCCGTGATGTCGAAGCTGAAATCGGTCCGACCGTCGCTGCTGGTGACGCGCATTCGGCGACCGTCGTCAAGCACTTTTGAGACGCGCATAATCACCTTGGCCTGTTCGGTGAAATCGATATCGAGGCTGCCATCGGTGAACATCGCTTCTTCACAGCCGGGAAAGAAGATCAGGCGCGCCCCCGCCGCGCTGGCGCGCGCGCGGGCCTCGGTATGGTTGACCGAAAAGGTGGTCGGCGCAACGATCGCATCGGCCGCCCGCATGGCATCGGCCACGACCGGGGGCAATTCCTCGCCATGACGGCTGCGCGGCGTCGTCACGAGCAAAATCGTTTCCGCACCCCGCTCTTCGCCGGCAAGGGCAAACAATTGCCCGATCGCAAGCTTGTTCGTGTCTGTGATGACCAGGAGCTGTTCGCCCTTCTTGAGGGCAAGGCACTGGTCGAGGATGTTCCCCACAGACCGCATCATTGCCATCTTTTCAATCATG
>JAKSCL010000275.1 GCA_022360615.1 Hyphomicrobiales bacterium | reverse complement strand
GTGCGAGGTGATGTTCATGTAGCAGCGCAGCGTGTTGATCACATCGATGGTGTGGCCGCGCTCCTCGGCCACTTCGATCAGACGCTTGTGGCTGTACAGGTTTGGGTTGCGCGCAAGGAGAACGATTTTCATGCATTTTCCTCCTGCGCGGATGCTGCTTTCCGGGATTTTCGCTTGGGGCGGTGCCAGAGATAGGAACGCTCGGGATCGACCAGCAAACGGCCTTCCATGGCGCTGCGCCCCACCAGCATGGGCAGTTCCATGTCGGAGCGGTCGGTGAGCGTGATTTCAATCGGCCAGCGCCGCCCGGCAAGCATGAGCGCCGTGGAAATAACATAACGCATCTCCATGGTGCCGTTCGAACTCTTCACCATGCGCTGATCGACGACCTGCGCCTCATGCTGGGGTTTTCCCTTACTCCGCCGTTCGCCCTCCACATGGAAGGCAACCCAAGTTTTACCGTCGCGCTCGAACGGCTTGAGCCGTATGGCATGAAGCGCTGAGGTGCGCGCGCCTGTGTCGACCTTCGCCCGCAGCCGGGCAATACCGAGATCGGGCAATCCCACCCATTCGCGCCAGCCGACGATCGCGTGGGCACCTTCGCTTTCGCCCACGCGCCAATGAACCGCATCAAGGCGCGGATCTCCATCAAGGAGGATTTTGGGAAGACGCATGGGCGGTATCGGAGCGCGAGTCAAAAACGGAACTGCGCATCAATACCGCCTAAGCATCCGCTGAGCCAATTCTAAGATCAATGGCCCTCGACATTGCGCAGATAGCGCGTGTTCACCCAACCGGTGAATTCGTGGGTCGCAACCTGGCACCAGTTGCCGGCGCAGCGGCCCGTACTGCGGATATTGCAGTAGTCATGGCGGAAACCGCCGACGATCGCATGACCTACGCCCGGTCCTTCACGGACATTCAAGACGTCGCTCGGATGGATTTGCGGGCAATAAATTCCGTCCCCAAGCAGGTTCGCCGTATGACCGCCTCCGATGCCGCCGCCATCGGGCCCCAGATAGCGGGTGTTGACCCAGCCCGAGCCGTATTTGTAGGCAATCGGGCACCAGTT
>JAKSCL010000273.1 GCA_022360615.1 Hyphomicrobiales bacterium | reverse complement strand
GGTGACGTCAAACCCGGCCTGCTCGAACCCAAGCCTTAGCCCCCCCGCTCCCGCGAATAGATCTATTCCAACCGGCCTCATGCTCCACCCCTGCTGTCATTGATTCATATCTCATGTTAGCGCGCTACACCCAGGATGTCGATCGTCCTTTAGACCTTTCTAACAAAGTCTTTTAGACGTGCAGCCAAGACCTCAACGTCTTTCGTTTCACATTGCCAGACGACCATGACCTGCCAGCCAAGCGCCTCCAGATGTTCTAATTTCGTTCTATCTCTCCTAACATTTTCCTGCAATTTAGGAAGCCAGTAGTCTTTCCGAGACTTCGGAGGCCTACCCTTCGCGCACCCGTGCGCATGCCAAAAACAGCCATGCACTAGGATCACCTTGCGGTGGCGGGGAAGAACAATGTCGGGCCGCCCTGGCAAGTCTTTGCGGTGCAAACGGAACCTATAGCCCAACCGATGCAGAATACGCCGGACCAGCATCTCCGGTCCCGTATCCTTGCTCTTGACAGACTGCATGATCTTTCGCCGTTGTTCCGGCGTTCGTGTATCCATCCTGCAAACCTTCAGACCATTGCGCATGAAAGCACCAGAGTAGCGGTTCAGAAATCGAGAACCATCTGGAGGTGCAACGTCTAACTGGGCAAATTGCGATTCAAACCAGTCATTCAATTGAGGTACAGCGAACGTCAAACTGCCCCCAAGCTTCATGTCCAGCAATACCTTGAATAGTTGCTTTGGACGAAGCGACCGCTACATAATATCCAGAGCGAACAGAACCTCAACTACCAGGGCAATCAGGAAGCCACATCCCCTCAGCACCACCTCCGAAATCCCCGCCACCACCGTCGTGGGGCGCAGCGCCTCAACGAAAGCGCCCGCATCCATGCTCAGCGCCCCGTCATCGTCCTTGAAGACGCGGTTGGCCGCGAGCGCGATGAAGGGCGCGCCCGCATTGAGCAACCTGAAGGCCGCATTCAGCCGCTCATAGGTGAAGGAACCGCCCGGCACGCCATGCGGCATCGGGAAACGATGGCTGGCCCAGTGCTCCGGGTGCGTGCCGCCGGTCAACCGGTGCGCGCAGACCGTTGCCGCGCCTTGAGCCCCGGCCGCCACACGCCAAGCAGGACATTGGCGGCCGCGAGCGCGATGAGCACGCCCAGCGAGTGCCACTCATAGGCGAGAACGGCGGCCAGCAGCCCCTCCTCCGCCCCGCCATCGGCGATTCGGGCGGCGATGGCGGCGGCGGCGTTCGCCTTCGACCCGATGACGGCGAGCGTGCCCTCGAACATGCCGAGCCCCATCAAGGCCTTCAGCCACACCCAGCGCATCTCGACGAAGGGATGGTGCGCGGCCATGGCCAGAAGCCCGGTGATCAGCACCACCGCCAAGGACGGAAACAGGATGTAATCGCACAAGGCGCTGATCGACTGCCGCATGGCCGCATAGGCCTCCGGCGTGTCCTGCGGGGCATGGGCGAGGAGGACGGCATAGCCGAGAAGCGCGCCGATCACCCCGCACGCGGCGAGCGTATGAAGGAACTTCCAGGTCTTGCGCATGCTCACCCGCGCTTGGCGGCCCGGTCATGGCCCGTGAAAGGCCGGATGAAAAATGATGTGGCGGAGTTGAAAAGCCTTTCAACGGATGACCGTCCGAAAAGCGCGCCGCCGAAAGCAATGTGACCCTTCGGCAACATGGATGAACTTAACGTAGCGTGAGCGCATCAGATCGCTTCCAAGAGGTGAAAGACATGCCTAGGTTACCGCGCTGATAACGTTACGGAAGCAGCAACCCCGCAATCGGCGGAAACGGATTGCGCATTTCAACGGGCAGCGTAAGACCCGGGGGGCGTATTTGATGATTGCAGACGAATCGCGGCGGCGGAAGCGCGCGCGGGACCGGGTGGGACAGCACCTCCTGACGGCCTCATCCCTTTTCGCCATCCTTTTGACCCCCGCCCTTCTCGCCGGACCGGCCCTTTCACAGGCGGCGGACGGCGCCCCCGGCGCGGATGCAAGCGTCACCAACCCCGCCGGCAACACACGCGATCCCGGTCTCTCGCCCGCCCTCAATGCGGCCTCAACCGGCGGGCGCGGTGGCAATGCGGCCGCCTTGAGCGGACGGAACGGCGGCAATGGCGGCGGCGGCGGCGCAACGCATGCCGTCAATGACGGCACGGCCATCGGCTCAAACGCGGCCGCGGCAGGAACCCGCGCCGCCGAATTCGGTTTGCAGGCGCAACTTGCCGACACCGCCACCGCGCTTAACGGCATCAACCGCGAATTCGAGGTCCGCCAGGCGGTTCAGGCCGTCAACAATGCGACAAGCAACACTTTCGATCCGGCCAGTGCGGCGGACAGGCTTCTTGCAGATGCCGAGGCCCCTGCCGATGGCGGCGGCTTCCTGACGGCTGCTGAAAGAGCGGCGCTCAGCACGCCGGGCCCCACGACGATATTCCCCTATATCGGGCTCTCCCAGAATGACCTTGTGGCGCAGCTCTCCGAGATCAGCGCGTTCAAGGCGTTTCTGGAGGGGGTTCCCGGCCCCGACGAAGTGCCCAACACGTTGAACGGCGTTGTGCGCAGCGTCTCGTCGGGCGGCGATGGCGGCAATGGCGATGGCGGCGGAAACGGCGGCGCCGGTGGAAACGGCGGCGCCGTCTCGGCCGATAACTCCGGAACGGTAACGGCCAACGGCAACCGCAATGCCGGCATTCTCGCGCGCAGCCTCGGCGGCGATGGCGGCGCGGGTGGTGGAAACGCGGGCGGCAATGGCGGCGCAGGCGGCAATGGCGGCGCGGGTGGCGGCGTGACGGTCACCAACAGCGGCGAGATCAGCACCGATGGCGATGTCGCACCCGGCATCTTCGCCCAATCGAGAGGCGGCAACGGCGGCCGCGCAGGCGCCGGCACCACGCGTGGAACGCCGGGAAGCGGAGGCGCCGCGTCGACCGTCGATGTCGTGCAAAACGGCGTGATCGAAACGACCGGCGCACGCTCCTACGGCCTCTATGCTGGCAGCGAAGGCGGCAGCGGCGCGGACGGCATTAGTGGCGGCGATGGCGGAACCGGCGGCAACGCCGCCGATGTGACCGCGGAGATCGGCGGTACGGTCGAGACCGGCGGCGCATTCGCCCATGGCGTATTCATCGCCTCCCGCGGCGGCGATGGCGGCACGGGCGGGAGCGGCGGCGGCGCGGGAGGCAACGGCGGACGGTCAGCCGACGCCACGGCGACGCTTTCCGGCGCATCGGCGGTGACGACAATCGGCGAAAACGCCATCGGCGTCTTTGTCCAATCGAGGGGCGGAACCGGCGGCCCCGGCGGAGACGACCGGCGGCTGTTCTTCGGCGACGCGGGCGGCGGCGGCAATGGCGGCATGTCCGGCAACGCAACGATTGTCAGCAACGGCACAATCGGTACGGAGGGGGATTTCGCGCACGGTCTTCTCGCCCAATCGCTTGGCGGCGCGGGCGGCGTCGGTGGCGATGCCGGCGGCATCGTCGCCTTCAGCGGCGAAGGCGGCGGCGGCGCCGATGCGGGAGACGCCAGGATCACCAATGACGGCCGTGCCACCACGCACGGCGCGGGCGCCCATGGGGTGTTCGCGCAAAGCGTCGCCGGTTCGGGTGGCGATGCCGGATCGGCGGGCGGGCTCGTGGCGCTTGGCGGCGAGGGCAGCGAAAACGGCGAAGACAACTGCAGGAACAACGGCATCTGCAACGATGCCGGCGAGGCTCACATAAACAACACCGCAGCCGTCTCCACCTCCGGTACGAACGCTTTCGGCCTCTTCAGCCAGTCGGTCGGCGGCGGCGGCGGCAATGGCGGCGGCTCGACCGGTTTGATGGCGATTGGCGGCAGCGGCGGCCCGGGCGGCGACGGGGACACGGTGTCCATCGACAATTCGGGCCGCATCGCGACATCCGGCGAAGGCGGAAACGCGATCTTCGCCCAATCGGTCGGCGGCGGCGGCGGCAATGGCGGCGGCGCGACGGCGTTTGGCGTCCAGGCGAGCGTCGCCATCGGCGGCTCCGGCGGCACGGGCGGCAACGGCGGCCGGGTGGTTGTGGAAAACACAAGCACGGTGGACGTCGCCGGCGACCGCGCATCGGCGATTTTCGCGCAAAGCATCGGCGGCGGCGGCGGCAATGGCGGCGATGCGTTTTCCGCGACGGTTGGGCTTGGGGCCCTTTCCATCGGCGGTTCCGGCGGCAGCGGCGGCAGGGGCGGCCTGCTCGACGTCTTCAACAGCGGAAATCTTTTCGTCGGCGGCGAACGCGGCTTCGGCGTCTTCGCCCAATCGATCGGCGGCGGCGGCGGTGCGGGCGGTGCGGCCGGAAGCATTTCGGCTGGCGTCTTCACAGCATCCGTCTCCATTGGCGGCTCCGGCGGCGATGGCGGAGACAATAGAAATTCCTCTGTCACCGTGACGAACCTCGCCACGATCACGACAACCGGCGACAACACGCAAGGCATCTTCGCACAGAATGTCGGCGGCGGCGGCGGCGCGGGCGGTTCGGCCACGTCGACTGCGATTGCTGCGTCCCCCTCCCCCAAGATCCCTTCGGTGGCGGTCGCCGTGGCGATCGGCGGAAGCGGCGGCGGCGGCGGAAGCGGCGGCTCCGCCACCGTCGTGAATGAGGGTGAAATCGTCACCGCAGGAGATGCTTCGCACGCGATCCAGGCGCAAAGCGTCGGCGGCGGCGGCGGCATCGGGGGCGACGCCTCCGCCTCGGCGCAGGCGCAAGGCGGAAAGACATCGATTGCCGTCGATGTCGGTCTTGGCGGCTCGGGCGGCCTTGGCGGCAACGGCGCGGCGGTTTCGGTCGAGAACCGCGGAACGATCGCCACGGCCGGTGAAATCGCCCACGGCATCTACGCGCAATCGGTCGGCGGCGGCGGTGGCGATGGCGGCATTGGAACCGGGTCCGGTGAAGCCGGCGCGGCTGGCGGCAGAACCCGCGAACTGAGTCTTTCCGTTGCCGTTGGCGGTTCGGGCGGCAGCGGCGGGGCCGGCGGAACGGTCGACGTCGTCAACGAAAGCGTGATCGGCACAGCGGGAACGGGATCCCGCGGGATTTTCGCCCAGTCCGTTGGCGGCGGCGGCGGCGCGGCCGGCGGTGGCGATGGCTCGTCGCGTGGGCAATTGTCGTTTTCCGCAATCATCGGCGGCTCCGGCGGCGCGGGCGGCGCTGGAAACACCGTTACCGTCGACAATCGGAACATGATCGGCACATCGGGCGCCGATGCCGACGGCATTTTCGCGCAGTCCGTCGGCGGCGGCGGCGGTTTGGGCGGTTCCGCCAATGCTGATGCGGAAGGCCGCACCTCGGAGAACCGCGAAAGATACGCGATTGGCGTGGCCATCGGCGGATCGGGCGGTGTCGCGGGCGCCGGTGGAACCGTCTCAACGGTCAACAGCGGGACGATCATCACCCAAGGCCCGAATGCCCGCGGGATTTTTGCGCAATCCGTTGGCGGCGGCGGCGGCATCGGCGGAGGTGCCCAATCATCCGGATCGGCGGCCGATTCGAGTTTCGCACTGGCGCTCGGCGGGCGCGGCGGCGCAACCGGCGACGGCGGAGCGGTTTCGGTGACGAACAGCGGTTCGGTCGTGACGCAAGGCTCCGATGCTTTCGGCATCTTCGCGCAATCGGTCGGCGGCGGCGGCGGTTATGGCGGCGCGGCGCGCGGCGATGCCGCGACCGATCAGGCGAGCGAGAACCAGAAAGGCGCGCTCGCGCTCCTCATCGGCGGCACCGGCGGCGCGGCGGGCGGCGGCGGCGCGGTGACGGTCACCAACACGAACAGCATCGACACCTCCGGCTTCGGCGCCCATGGCGTCGTTGCGCAATCGGTCGGCGGCGGTGGCGGCATGGGTGGCGCAGGCGGCGCGGATGCGGGCAATGACGGTTCGGGCGGCCGCTCCTCGGTCAATCTCAACACAATCTTCGACGATGCCGATGACACCGATGATTTGAGCACCCCCAATGTGAATCTCAACAACGCGCCTCAAGAGAGCGGCGTCACTGTCGGCGGTGGGATCGGCGGCGCCGGCGGTTCTTCCGGCGATGGCGGAACCGTCAACGTCGACAATCGGGGATCGATTGTCACGCGGTTGGCCGATGCCTTCGGCATTTTCGCGCAATCCATTGGCGGCGGCGGCGGCTCCGGTGCGGCTGGCAATGCGTTTGAGGGCGAGAAGGATCTGAACGTCTCCATCGGCGGGTCCGCCGGATCGACGGGCAATGGCGGTACGGTCCGCGTCGAACAGGTTGGCGACATCGCCACATTGGGCAACCGCTCTTACGGCGTTTTCGCGCAATCGGTCGGCGGCGGCGGCGGCATCGGCAGCACCGGCAATGGTAACAATTCCGGCACGATCAACGTCGGCGGCAGCGGCGGGGCGGGCGGAAATGGCGGCCTCGTCGATGTCGATATCAGGGGTGCCGTCTCCACGGCGGGAGGCGGCGCCCATGGCGTGGTTGCCCAATCCGTGGGCGGCGGCGGCGGCGTTGGCGGTTCGACCGAAGGCGTCGATTTCCAGACGGGTTTCGGCCTTGGCGGCGCGGGCGGCAGCGCCGGAAACGGCGGTAATGTCAATGTGAATATCAGCGGCGGCATCCAAACCACCGGCAACCGCGCCTTCGGCATCTTCGCGCAGAGCGTGGGCGGCGGCGGCGGATTTGGCGGCGGCGGCGATGGTTTGACAAGTTTCGCCGGCTCGAACGGCGGCAACGGCGTCGGCGGGGATGTAACCGTTAACAGCACCGGCAACGTCATTGCGTGGGGAGAAGGATCGCACGGCATTTTCGCCCAGAGCGTGGGCCGGAACGGCGAAGGCGGCGACGTGATCGTGACGGTCACCGATGGTATTGTCCAGGGCGGCACCGGCGATGCCGCGGGCATTGTCGTCGACAGCAGCGCCGTGAACATCGTCAACATCACCAAAGAAGCCGATGTCTCGGCTCTCTCGGGCGAAGCCATCCGGACGGTCGGCGGCGACGATACCATCGAGAACCTTGGCGTGGTCAGCGGGGATATCGACCTGGGCGCCAACGCCAACCGGTTCAACAACCGCTTCGGTGCGCGCTTCAACGCCGGAACCTCCATCCGTATCGGCACCGGCAACACGCTCCTCAATGAAGGCGTGTTTTCGCCCGGCAGCCTCAATGAGGAACTGACATCCGGGCTCGGCTCGCTTTTCGTCCAAACGGCATCGGGCGTATTCGAAGTCGATTTGAGCTTTGCGGGCGCCGGCTCAAGCGACGTGCTCAGGGTTTCCGAAACAGCCAGCCTTGCGGGCATCATCGACCCGAACCTTGTAACGCTCGTGATCACCGACCCCACCCCGGTCTTCCTCACATCCGTCGGCGCAACAACGGACAACGGCGCCGAAGCGGACGACACCATCACCGTTGATTACGATCTGACCGTCGGAACCAATGAATCCCGGCTCTCCATCAATTCGGTCGATTTTTCCGCAGATGGCTTGAACAGCGACAACACGGCGATTGGCGATCATTTCAATGCGGTCCTGGCAACCCGCGAGGGCGATGCGCTCGGCACCGCTATGGCGGCGCTCGGTAATGCGGAAACCCTGGAGGACCTGGAGCGTATTCTCGACGAGTTCAATCCCGAAGGTTACGGCGCGGCCGTTTCGACGAACGCGGCGTCGTCACTTGGTTTTTCACAGTCCCTGTTGAGCTGCAGGGTGCAAGGGGGCGGCACCAGCTTCATCCAGGAAGGCGAATGCGCTTGGGGCCAAGCCGCTTTCTCGCGGACAGAGCGCGAAGAAACACGTGATGATTTGTCACGTGACACGGACAGCATAACAGTGGCAAGCGGGATTCAGCGTCGGCTCTCCGAGAACTGGTTTGCCGGGTTCGGTCTCGGCTATGAAGCAGCCGATATAGAGACGGGAGCAAACAACCACTTCGACACGAACCGTTTCGATGTGGGCGGCGTCCTGAAACGTCAACAGGGCCGCGGTATCCTTGCCGCCGCCGCGACAGCCAGCGCGGGCTGGCTGGAATCGCGCAGATTCCTGACGGCGCCGGTAACCGCCATCGCCGAGGCTGAGACAAATTTCTTCGTCCTCGGAAGCCGCTTCAGGGCCGCCTATCTCGTCTTCGGCGATGAAAAGGGTTATGTGAAGCCGGTTCTCGATGCGGGAGTCCAATACACGCACATGGACGGCTTCGACGAATCGGGTGCCGGCGCGCTTAACATCATCGCCGATGATGTGAATGAGACGGCGTTTTTCACGGCGCCGGCCATTGAGTTCGGCGGGAATATCCAATCGGACAAGGGCGAGTTCCGTCCCTATTTCCGGCTCGGCGCGCTCATCAGCGGCGGCACGGATACGGACATGTCGGCCCGCTTCGAAGGCACACCCGCAAGCGTCGGCAACTTCAAGGTATCGTCTTCCGAAGACGAGGTCCTGGGCACGGTCTCGACCGGGATCGACTTCTTCAGCATGGGAAACACACATGCCCGCATCACCTATGACGGGGCCTTTTCCGACAATACCGTGCAGCACTCAGGCAGCGTCCGTTTCACGCTTGATTTCTAGGCGGTGGCGATAGGCGGCGGATTGCGAATGCCGCTGCTGCGCACCGTTCAAGCGGTCTGATCGTCGGGATCGGAGGGGTGGTTTAACGCCAATCAAAGAGCCGGTTCTTGTCAATGGCCCATACCCGTCCCCGGCCGGTACAAGCCGGGGACGGCGTCTTTTCCGGTCAAGCGGCTTCTTGCTCCGAGGTCATCCGGACGTTTTCCAGGAATGTGGAGACCGTCGCACGAAGTTTGTCCGACTGATCGGCCACCTGCTGCGATGCGCTCAGCACCTGTTCGGCGGACTGACTGGTTTCGGAAACCGCCGTTGTCACACCCGACATATTGTGCGCGACATCCCGGGTGCCGGCCGCCGCCTGCTGGACATTCTGGCTGATATCGGCGGTTGCCGCGCCTTGTTCCTGAACCGCCGCCGCAATTGTCGATGTGAATTCGTTGACGGTGTTCATGGTGCGGGTGATGGCATCGATGGCCTGCACGGCATCGCGGGTTGAACCCTGAATGCCTGAAATCTGGCTGGAGATTTCCTCGGTCGCCTTCGATGTCTGGTTGGCAAGCTCCTTCACCTCGGAGGCGACGACGGCGAACCCCTTGCCCATCTCCCCGGCCCGGGCGGCTTCGATGGTCGCGTTCAGGGCAAGCAGATTGGTCTGCTCGGCAATGTCCTGAATGAGATTGACCACTTCGCCGATCTTCTGGGCGGACGCATCGAGGCTACTCACCTTTTCATTCGTGGTGCCCGTTGCTTCAGCGGCCTCTTCGACGATTTTCTGGGTTTCGACGACCTGGCGCCCGATTTCTTCGATCGAGGCGGCAAGTTCCTCCGCCGCGGAGGCAACCGTCTGGACATTGCAGGAGGCCTGTTCCGACGCAGCGGCTGCAGAGGTCGCCTTGCCGGATGTGTTTTCGGCAATTTCAGACAGGACCTTTGCCGTCCCCTCCATCTCTTCGGAATTGCGGCCCACCGCCTCGAGTGACTGCTGCACCTCGGCGTCGAACCCTGCGATCAGTTCGGCGATACGGTTCTGCTGCCTTTCGCGGCGCCTTTGGGTTTCGACGCTCTCGTTTTCCAAGCGTTCGCGCTCGATGTGGCTATCCCTGAAGGCTTGGAGCGCTTTGCTCATGTCGCCGATTTCATCCGTGCGCGTGATGTAGGATAGCGGCAGATCGGTCTCGCCGTCCTGAAGCGCCCGCATATCGGAGGTGATCGATGAAAGGGGGCGCGAGATCAGCCGCCTGGTGAGATAGATGAGCACCAGGATCGTTGCCACCAGGATGGCCGCGCCGACGGCGATCCCTGTCATAACGGCACCACGGACATTGGCGCGGATGGTGGCGTAGCTCCACCCGACGGCCAGCGTGCCCACGCGGGCATTGTCGGGACCGAAGGTCACCGGTATGGCGATCATGAGATGGTTGCCGTCGCTTGTAGTCTCAATCCCGCCGAGATTGGCAAGGTCGAGGCTGCTGATGAAAGCGGTCAGATCGGCGGGGGGCAGGCTTTCGGAAGCCGCGGACGTCACCTCCGCGCCGTCCTGGCCAAGAACCAGATAGTTCGATAAGCCGGAGGCCGGATCTCCAAGCATCTTGCCGAACGCAGTCGTGATCGCTTGCTTCTGCTTAAAGCGGATAGCTGCCGTTATCTGTGTTCCCACAAGTTCCGTCACCTGCAGGTTTGACCGGTTCGCGGCCGAGATCATGCTGTTGTTTTGTTGCAGTGCTGCTGAAAATGTAACCAGGACGGTTGCGATCATCAGCGCCGCGGCGCCGATCAACGTAATCTTCATCCCCAGCCCCAGGCGAACGCCTTGGCCTGCCACACCGGTGGCTTTGCTGTCGACAGTCGGGTTCATCGCTCTTTCACCTTTGCTCGGCCTCTCGGTGTGCGCCGCGGTTCCATCGCAGCCATCCATCCGGCCTGTGTACGCTCAATAGTGTCGACGGCGAACGACGCCGGTTTCGCCATTCGGGTTTCTCAAATCCCCTCACCCAATATTCTTGTTATGCGTTCACAGGCGTATTCCGAATTTGAATACGCGGCTGTCAGGGTGAAGGCCCCGCGAGGGTTTCATGCCTCGCGGACGCATTTGCCGCGAGGGGCGCCCCGATTCGGCGCCCCGGAGGCGTTGGCACGGGAGCGGACAGCCGGGTTTCGGCGCCCTGCCCGCGCTCCTTGCGCTACTCGATGATCTTCGCTGAGTTCAGAACCTGGAACGGTATTTGGATGCCCAGTTCACTGGCCGTTTTCATGTTCACGAGCACGCTCGGCTCCGGATCGGTCTTCACCGGCACCGCGCTGACCGGCTTGTCATCGACCAGAACCGCGATGACGGACTCAGCCAGCATACGCCCAAGCTTATGGTCGCTTGCGGCAATCCCGCCAAGAGCGCCGTCGGTCACGCCTTTTTCAGCATAGGAGAAGACCGGTTTGCCGGCCGCCCTCTCAATGACAATCGATGCACCGGAGAAGATCACGTTCTGATTGCCCAGGATGAAGGCATCGTAATTGCCGGCTTCCCGCTCCATGATGGCAGCCAATTGCTCGTGATCGGTGGCCGTTGCCTGCGCGCACTTGATGCCGATCGCATCGCAAGCTTCTTTGGTGCCGTTCCAGTCGATCGCGGACGATGGGTGCCCGTGCTGCGTGAACAACAGGAACGATTCGACGCCCGGCGCCATGGTCATGAAGCTCTGCAGCGGGCCTTCCAGCGGCAAATAGTAGGTGACACCCGTGATGTTGCCTTCCGGCGCATCCATATTGGAGATGGTGCCGAGCGCCTGCGGATGGTTGGCCGCCCCGATGAATGCCGGAATGGAAGGCGGGTTTTGGCCGAGATACCTTGCGCCGTTGGAGCGCATTACGATCATGCCCTGCTTGGAATCTTGATAGGACTCGATGATCGCCTCAAATTCTTCGTCCGATTCAACGGCCTTGTGGATTTCGAGCTTGATACCGGCGGAATCTTCGCCCAGACGCTCCTGAACACCGGCAAGAACGCGCTCCGCCATGCCGGACTTACCTTTCCACACCACACCGACCTCGGCGGCAAAACTTGCCGTTACCGACAGCAGCGAAGCGCACAAGATAGACATCCCCGCTGCCGCAGCCTTTGAAACCATGCCTCGAGCTGTTTTCATGACTTCCCTCGTTTAAAAGTTGAAATACAAAATGAAACTCAAGCCCGCGCAGAATGGACAATAATAGTTTCGCGATTGTAAAATGAGGGAGCGTTTATGTATGCGAATTCAAACTATTACATTTAAGCATTTAAAAGTTGCAAACGATCTATCTCGCAATTTTTGGTAGAAAAACATCGCATTATATTATATCTATTCAAAAATGCCTTGCTTCCATAAATGATAAGTTAAATCAATTCTCATTCGTTGAGACAATTGCTTTAGCGAATGTGTACCGCACTTCGATTTATTGATTTTAGGAAACCAGTTGATGTATCAGGTCAGTATTCAATATTGCCAAAGGAAATTCTCACTGAAAGCCGTTGAATGGGGTTGCTGAAACGCGAAACCATCCGCGGCGCGCATCCATGAAACAGCGCCGCTGTGCGGTGATCTTGCCGGTTCGGGATTATGGCTGGCAATGCCGGTGAAAGCGCTGGCCGCATCGCCGTAAGCGCCCTCCAAGAGCAAATCCAGGAGTGAGGCTTTAGCGCGAACGGAGACCTATTTTCCGTCCGGATTTGCGACAAAACAAGGACGGGGCAATTGGGCGATTCATAAGAAAAGCGAAAATGCTCTAGCCGCCGTTGAAAAGCGGTGTCAGCAAAATGCCCGCGATTAGGATTCCTTGGGCCGTGAGAACGCCGGCCAGCACGTTCTGCTTGGCCAGGAAAAACGCGCCATAACCCACCGCAATCGCGAGGAACCGCACAATCATGGGCACATCGGCGAGCGCTCCGTCCGGGAAGACGATCAGTTTTGCAATCACGGCGGCCACAAGCGCGGTCGCCACGCAGCGCACCCAAACGAGAATCTCGCTATCCTCGCTCACATGATCGGCAAGCGCGACGCCAAGCCAGCGCCAGACCGCCGTCGGCAGGGCGCCCGCGATCAGCACAACGAGGATCGGCGGCCACTCGGCGGGCGTCATAACGGCTTTGCCCCGCGCTTCGTCAACCGGTGCGCCAGATAGGCAAGCGTTCCGCCGATCGCACCGGCCACAAGGATATCGAACTGCGGGATGATAAAGGTAAAGGCTGGCCCCAGAACCAGCCCGAGCACCAGCGCATAGACCTCGCCGCGAAAGCGCGCCGCGGCCGTCAAGGATGTGAGGAAATAGATCGGCACCAGAAAGAACAGCGCGGCCGCCAGCATCGGCGGCATGGCGCCCGTCAGCGAATGGCTGATCGCGGTTGCGGCGATATTCGTCAGGCAGAGTGTGGCGCCGAATCCCGCGAAAAACGGCACCCGGGCATGCCGCGGCATCTCCGGCAGGAAGCGCATGGCAACCACCCAGGCTGTCACCGCGACAAAATGCGAGGTTAGATAGAGAACAGTCTTGGGCGTCTTCTCGTCCCGCATCATGGGAACGAGGGCCACCGTCATCGGCAACAGGCGAACCGCGGAGAGCGCGACCGCGATGATGGTGGCTGCAAGCGTCGCACCGCCGGCAAGCGAACCGATGAACACGACCTGGCTCGGCAAGGCCCAAATCGTGGCGGTGATGAGCGTGGTTTCGGCAAGACCCCAGCCGAGTTCGCGCGCAAGCGCACCAAACCCGATGAAGGACGAAATCAGAATAATGGCGGGAATGGAAAAGACGCCTTTGACCCCATGCAGGAACCAAGCGCGCGGCGTGTCCGATCTGGGTGGTTTCTTAAACGAATAGAACATGGAAGGGCGCAAAAAGAGACCGGCCAGAGGCCGGTCGCGGCAAACTCGAATATAAGCTTAACCCGCGTTTTGCCGAAGGGACAGATAAGGCCCCGCATATGCGCCATGCGGGGCTTTAATCATCAATTCGTGGTGAGCGGGAGATGGCTGTCGAAACCGCATCCTTAAGAAGCCATGCCATAGACTACAAGCTGCCCCTGAGGAGGCCCGCAGGACCGTCCCGACGGGTGGCAATAAACCCCGCACCGTCCTATTCGTCATCCCGGCGAAAGCCGGGATCCATCAAGACGCAGACAGCTCGTTTGCAGGTGGATTCCGGCTGAAGCCTGTCCCGGACCCCGGTCCGGGGCCGGAATGACGGCATTGCGAAGCAAGAGACGCGATCTCAAGAGCGCCCTCAGCATGAGGATGCGAATGTCTAAAACCTTCTCAAACCTCACCCTGAGGGCGAATGCGGCGAGCGGTCTACAAGGTGGCCGCCAGCACCGTCAATTCGTGGTGAGCGGCAGGCGCGGGACAGGGCTGCGCGAACGTCCGCCGCTGCCGCCCGAGCCTTTGCCCGGCCCTGGGCCGCTGCTGCCACCTGACCCCGACCCGCCGCTGCCGCCATTGTCTTTCTTCGAGCGCGGTTTCCCAGCCTTCGGTTTTCTGGCCGTGGCCTTGCGGGCCCGCTTTGCGGCGGGCTTCCTCGCCTTCTTCTCGATTTCCTTCTTCGGCGAGATTGCCGCGTCCTCGATGAACTCGAAGGTCAGGTTGGGCACGCCCTCTTCATTCTTGCCAAGGCCGACTTTCACAAGGCCGCCATTCTTGAGTTTACCGAACAGCACCTCATCGGCGAGCGGCTTCTTGATCTTGTCCTGGATGACGCGGCCAAGCGGACGGGCGCCCATCTGCGGGTCGTAGCCCTTTTCTGCAAGCCATTTGGCGGCATCATCGGACAGCGAGATGGAGACCCCGCGGTCGCCGAGCTGCGCTTCAAGCTGCAGAACGAATTTTTCGACGACGCGCAACACCACCTCGGTCGGGAGGTTCCCGAACGGTATCGTCGCATCGAGCCGGTTGCGGAATTCGGGAGCGAACAGCTTGTTGATCGCTTCCTCGTCCTCGCCTTCCCGCTTGTCGCGGCCGAAACCGATGGGCGCCCGCGCCATGTCGGCGGCGCCCGCATTGGTGGTCATGATCAGGATCACATTGCGGAAATCCACATGCTTGCCGTTGTGATCGGTCAGTTTGCCGTGATCCATGATCTGCAACAGGATGTTGAACAGGTCCGGATGGGCCTTCTCGATCTCGTCGAGCAGGACGACGCAATGGGGATGCTGATCGACGCCGTCGGTCAAAAGCCCGCCCTGGTCGAAGCCGACATAGCCGGGCGGCGCGCCGATCAGCCGCGACACCGTGTGCCGCTCCATGTATTCCGACATGTCGAAGCGAAGCAGTTCCACGCCCATCAGCGCGGCGAGCTGTTTGGCGACCTCGGTCTTGCCGACGCCGGTCGGGCCGGAAAAGAGATAGTTGCCGATCGGCTTTTCCGGTTCGCGCAGGCCGGCCCGCGACAATTTGATCGCCGCCGACAACGCCTCGATCGCCGTATCCTGGCCGAAGACGACCCGCTTCAGATTCGTGTCGAGGTTTTCCAGGACCGTCGCATCGTCCTTCGACACCGATTTCGGCGGGATCCGCGCCATCGTCGCGATGGTCGCCTCGATCTCGCGCACGCCGACCGTCTTCTTGCGGCGCGACGCGGGAACCAGCATCTGCGAAGCCCCGGACTCGTCGATCACGTCGATGGCCTTGTCCGGCAGCTTGCGGTCGTTGATGTAGCGCGCCGACAATTCCACGGCCGTCTTGATCGCTTCGTGGGTGTAGCGGATGTTGTGATAGTCCTCGTAATAGGGCTTGAGACCCTTGAGGATCTTGATGGCGTCCGGCACCGACGGCTCGTTGACGTCGATTTTCTGGAATCGCCGCAGAAGCGCCCGGTCCTTTTCGAAGAACTGGCGGAACTCCTTGTAGGTCGTCGAGCCGATGCAGCGGAGCGTGCCCGAGGCCAGTGCGGGCTTGAGAAGGTTCGCCGCATCCATCGCGCCACCCGATGTCGCGCCGGCGCCGATCACCGTGTGGATCTCGTCGATGAACATGATCGCGCCGTCATAGTCCTCGATTTCCTTGACGACCGCCTTCAGGCGTTCCTCGAAATCGCCGCGATAGCGGGTCCCGGCGATCAGCGCGCCCATATCGAGCTGGAAGATCGTGGAGTCCCGCAGCACCTCCGGCACGTCTTCGTTGACGATGCGGCGGGCAAGGCCCTCGGCGATGGCGGTCTTGCCGACGCCCGGATCGCCGACAAAGAGCGGATTGTTCTTGTTCCGCCGGCAGAAGAACAATCCCCTGTTCGTCGGTGATTCAGGTGTCGGCAAGACGGCCCTGGCCGAGGGCCTGGCCCGGCGGATCGTCAATAATGACGTGCCGGACGTTCTATGCGAAGCGACCATCTTCCAGCTAG
>JAKSCL010000336.1 GCA_022360615.1 Hyphomicrobiales bacterium | reverse complement strand
CCGGATGCGGTGGGCCGCGCCGTTGCGCTTGCAAAGCAAGGAGGCGCGTAATGTCAGTTTTGGTCGGAACCGACACAAAGTTGATCGTGCAAGGCATGACCGGGCGCGCGGGCACCTTTTATACAGACCTTGCAACCCGTTACGGAACCAGGGTCGTGGGCGGCGTGCGCCCCGGCAAAGGCGGCGCCAGGCATCTTGGGCTGCCCCTTTTCAATACAGTGGCCGAAGCGGTCACCGAGACGGGAGCCAATGCAAGCCTCGTTATGGTGCCACCACATAACGCGGCTGCCGCGATGATTGAGGCCATTGAGGCCGAGATTGGCGTCGCGGTCTGCGTTACGGAGCGCGTCCCCGTACTCGACATGCTGCGCGTTAAATCCGCGCTTCAAGGTGGATATACCGAGCTTGTCGGACCGAACTCACAGGGCGTGCTGGCGCCCGATATCTGCAAGATCGGCGTCATGTCCACCAGCGATGCAAAGCAGGGTATCGTCGGTATCGTGTCCCGCTCAGCCTCGCTCACCTCGGAGATCGTCGCCCAGACCAGTGCCGCAGGTTTTGGCCAGTCCACCACCATCGGCGTGGGCGGCGACCCCATTCACGGCATAGGCTTCCGGCGCTGCCTCGACCTTTTCCGGAAGGATGACGGAACCAAAGCGGTGGTTCTTATCGGTGAGATTGGCGGCTCCGAAGAAGAGGAAGCCGCAGAATACCTTGCCAGTATCGACTATGGAAAACCCGTTGTTTCGCTTGTCGTCGGCCGTCACGCTCCGCGGGAGCGGCGCATGGGTCATGCCGGAACGCTGGAGATTTTCCGCTCAGCGACCGCCACGGAAAAGGCGAAGCGGCTGCAAGCTGCCGGCTCGATCATCGCGTCAAACGTCAATGATGTGGTGCCGGCTTTGCGCGAAGCCCTCGCCTCTCCAGCAGATCGCCCGCTTCGACGACATGTAGGTTAGCGCCCGCACCATCACGGGGAAAACGAAAACGTAAGTCTTCCTACTTAGAGCATTTTCGCTTTTCTTTGAATCACTCAATTGCTCTAAGTCTTTGTTTTTTCGCGTGTCCGGATGGAAAACCGGTGTCCACTTTTCCTGGACACGCTCTAGTCGAGGCTTTGACCCTCTAACCGCTGTTCGACCCCGGCGAAATCGCTCTTCCCCAGGCAGCTAGGCGTTGTCTGTGAGGTTGTCACCTTCAAGGGAAGACAACCGATACACCGGGGCACCGTTCCGCCTTTCATCACGACATGCACCGTCTTATTGCGGCGCTTTGGCCAAAGCCGTTCAAACTTTATGCTGCGGGCATCAATCGCCATTAGCATATTGCTTTGACGACATGTTCAACTGCTTCATCCGGTCAACCGTTTTCATCATCAATTGAAATTATCTCAATTGTCACAATCTCGTAATTGAAATTAGTGTACATGGCGGCGCGCTCGGCCGGAACTGGCCGCTCCCACACACGCATTCCAGCGGAGGACAAGATGGATCGTAGGCAGTTTCTTGCATTATCGACCGCCACCACTTTTGGCGCTTTGGCTGCGCCTGCAATTGCACGCGCGGAGTCGCGTCCGGTTGTGCGCGTTGGCCTTGGACCGCAACAGCCGACCCAGGCCGACACCTACCGTGTCTGGGAGCCGATCTACCGCGCCGTGGCCGAGGCGGTCGGTGCCGATCTTGACCTCAATGTCGCCAATGACTGGGCCGGCATATCGACGGCACTTGCAAACGAACAGGTCGACATCGCGCAGATGGGTCCCTGGGGCTACATCCTTGCAAGGAACAACGGCAATGCGCGCCCGATCGCTGTGATGCTGGTCGATGGCGAACCGATTTACCGTGCCATCATCGTCGGCCGTCCGGATCTTGAGATCGAGAACTTCCCGCAAGACGCCGAAGGCCTGTCCATGCAAATGCTCGATGTGGGCTCCACATCCGGCTGGCTGGTGCCGACCCATTTCCTGAAATCGAAAGGCATCGAGCCCGAATCCTTCTTTGGCCGCTACGCCGAAGGCGCGTCCGCTGCTGCCGCGCAAATGGCGACCGCTGAAGGCCAAGTCGACCTGGCGACAGGCTGGGACACCCACCGCAACACCATGATCCGCAACGGCACGATTGAGGAAACCTCGAATAAGGTCGTCTGGGAATCCGACCCACTGCCAAACGAGGTTGTCGCAGTGCGCAGCGGCATGCCAGCCGAACTCGCTTCCGCGCTGCAGGATGCCTTCGTCAATCTGCCCGAGGACGTGCGCAAGCAATTGCCACCGCCCTATACCGGTTTCGAAGCGACGACCCATGAGCCTTACAAGGAACTCGAGCAAATGGGCCGCGATCTGGGCGTCCTGCGGTCGTAATCCTGCCGGATCACACCAACGCGAACAGCGATGGGAGGGCGGAACCCTCCCATCGTCTTTGAAACAAACAGGGAAACGGACGCATGATGTACGCGAACCGGCCGGTTCGGCTGGATGAGGCGCTCTACCAGGAACCTTCGATCCGGCCTTTTTCGCTTTCGTTTCTCAAACGCTCTCTCGCCTTCACGCTTTTGGTCTTGTTCTTTGCCGCCTGCTTGAGCCTCGCTCAAGTGGACCTGACGAGGCTTGCCGAAGGTCTTCCGCGCATGTTGCGCTGGGCGGCGAAATCCTGGCCGCCTTATGTGGCCGATTTCGACATGATGCTGTACCGGGCCGCCGAAACGGTCGCGATCGCGACAGTGGCAACGGCGGTGGCGACTGTCGTTGCGTTTCCACTGTGCATCTTCATGTCGAAGAATCTCGGCTCGCCCGCATGGCTTGCTGCTCCCATCCGCGGTTTCGTCAATACGCTGCGCGGAATCGATACCGTCGTTTTCGCGATTCTGTTTGTGGCCGCCGTCGGCCTCGGCCCCTTTGCCGGTGTTCTGGGCATGACGCTCCATGCGATTGGCGTGATCGCAAAACTCAACAGCGAGGCGATCGAGACCCTTCCCAAGGCGCCTCTGGAAGCTGCGGCTCTTTCGGGGGCCAGCCGGACAAAAATCGTCTCCTTTGCCGTCCTCCCCTCATCCCTCCCGAGTCTCGCTTCCATCTCGCTTTACGTGTGGGAGGCAAATGTCCGGACCTCGACAATCCTTGGGATCGTCGGCGCGGGAGGCATCGGGATTGAGATCAAGGCGGCGATCGACCTTTTGGACTTTCAAAAGCTCCTGACCCTCACTGTGATCGTCTTGGTGATGGTGACCGTGATCGATCAGTTCAGCGCATGGCTGCGCCGGAGGCTCGTATGATGCATGCAAATCTCATTCAACTACCGGAGCGCTCCGATGCCGCACCGCTCGTGCTTAGCGATGTCAGCAAGATCTATGAGGACACGAAGGCCCTCGACCGCGTCTCCTTCACCATCACAGCAGGAGAGTTCGTGGTGCTGCTCGGGCCAAGCGGAGCGGGTAAGTCCACCATATTCCGCTGCGTTACGGGCCTCGCCAAACCAGAAACCGGGTCCGTCGAGGTTCTCGGCACCCCCATCAATCGACTCTCCGGCAACCAGCTGCGCCTCCTGCGCCGCAGCATCGGTCTCATCTTCCAACAGTTCAATTTGATCGGGCGGCTGAGCGCGATAAAGAATGTGCTGGCTGGACGGCTCGGCTATGTCCCGGCCTGGCGGGTGGCACTGCGCTTTTTTCAACGCTCCGACCGCCAGCTTGCGCTTGCCAATCTGGACCGCGTCGGATTGCTCGAAAAGACGTATCAACGGGCGGATTCCCTTTCAGGCGGACAGCAGCAGCGCGTGGCGATTGCCCGTGTTCTCACCCAGGAAAGCCAGATCATTCTCGCTGACGAACCTGTTTCCAGCCTCGATCCGGAATCCTCCGAAACCGTTCTCGGCATCCTACAAGGGATCACCCGCGAGCGGCGCATCGCCGTTTTGTGCAGCCTTCATCAGGTGGACTTGGCGAAACGTTACGCTGACAGGATCATCGGCCTGAGGAACGGCCGCATCGTCTATGATGGGCCGGCTGACGGGCTGAACGCTCAAACGCTCGATTTGATCTATCACCGCGACGACGCCGACCCGGCTGAGATGGAAAAGACGGATGCACGGGTACCTGCCTGACGGCGTTGCATTTCAATAGCGCTTCGCCGACAGGACGTCGAAAGTGTGCTGAATGGTCGAGACCGCATTGTCGTAGTCGGCAAGCGCGAGGCAGGCAATCAGCGCGTCCACGATGGCAAGCTGGGCGATGCGGCTTGTCATCGCCTCGGTGCGGAACTCCGTCTCGCGCGCCATGGTGTAAAGCACAACGTCGGCATAGGCTTGGATCGGCGATTTACAGTAGTTCGTGATGCAAATCGTCTTCGCTCCGGCTTCCTTGGCAAGCCGCGTTGCAAGGACGGTTTCCCGCGTGCTGCCTGAGTGCGAAAGCGTAACGGCCGCAACGCTTGGATCGGTCACCGAAGCACTGATCGCCTGGACGTGGGAGTCGACGACCACCTTGCAGTTCAAACCTATGCGCAGCATGCGGTAATGGGCATCCTCGGCAATCGGAGCCGCGCTGCCAATGCCATAAACCTCGATCCGCTGGGCTTTCCGGATAATATCGACGGCCTCGATCATGGCGGCTGAGTCCAGGATTGAGAGCGTGTCCTGCAAAGCCCTGATATTGCTGTGGAAAATCTTCTCGACAACGGCCGGCACCTCATCCGTGCGTTTCAAATCCTCGTGGATGAACTGGATGGGTTGGACGAGGTCCTGGGCGAGCGAAATCTTGAGGCTCTGAAAACCCTTCGCCCCGATCTGCTGGCAAAGCCCGACGACGCTACCCTCGCTCGCATTCGTCCGCTCCGCGACCTCGGTGACCGACATGTGAACGACGGTCGCGGCGTTTTCGATGATGAAATCCGCGATCCGGCCGGAGGTGGGACCAAGCGATGGGCGCATGGCGAGGAGCCGGGAAAGGACGCTGTTGACGACCATGCCGTTGTCCGCCTCACCCGGTTTTTGTGGTTTCTTTGTCGCCCGCACGCTACTTACCCCTGCTTGGTTCCTTGAAGGAGTCATAGCAGAGGCCGCTGCACCCGGTCGACAAGTGTTAAGACAATCGTCCGCATATTCGTTTGCCGGGCATCGGAGTTCAATCGGTTTTCGGCTGCCCGAGGATGTCCGGGAGCACTTCGCGCATGATTTCGGCGAACGCCGATGCCGCCGGAGACAACGACCGGTCCCTGCGCTTGATGATGCCTATCTTCCGGGTACGGACGGGATCGACAAGGGGAACGGCGACCAGGCTGGCATGATGTTCGCTCGGCAGTCCCAGTTCGGGCAGGACGCTGATCCCGACGCCCGCCTCGAGCATTCCGTGGACGGTCGCCAGTTGGGAAACCTGAATGGGGCGCTGAATGTGGACGTCCGCCCGGACCAGTTCCTCATCGATGATCCGGTGACTTCCGCTCGTCATGGCAAGCGTAACAAGGTTTTCGTTGGACAAATCCCGCCAGCGCACCGATGTTTTGTGCGCGAAGGGATGCGCTTTTGTGCAGATGACAAAGAACGGCTCCTCGAACAGTGCATCGAACTCCAGATCGTAGTCGAGATCGGGGCCTTCCACTGTCACGCCGAAATCGGCTTCGCCGAAGCGCACCACATCGGCAACCCGCACGGCCACCTCGTCTCGTATTGACACTTCGATCTCTGGAAACCGTTCATCGCACAGGCGCATCGCGATAGGCAGAACGCGGCCGGCGAAGGACGCCACGCTTGAGACAATCACCCGTCCGCGCCTCGATCGGGCGAGATCCCCTATATCATGAAGAAGATCGTCGAAATCACTGAGGACGCGCTCGGCATTGCGCAGAAAGGACATACCCACATCAGTCGTCCGGACCATCCGGGAGGTGCGGTCGAACAACGTCACGCCAAGGTTCTTTTCAAGCTCTCTCACGGCAAGCGAAAGTGCGGGCTGCGACAAGTGGACCTCTTCGGCCGCCCGCCGGAAGTTCTCGTGTTTCTGGACGGCGAGCGCAGCCCGCAGGTGCCGAATGGTGACATTCATTAAGATAACCTATCAATAGATTTAAACAATAAAATTCATATTTCAAAGCCGTCAAGCTAGCCTTTGATAATTCGATAGTCTGCGCTCACGCACGCGCCAAGGACGCATCCGGCGAGCCAGCCTCAATCAAGAATGCGTACAGCCAAACAACAAACCGGCTGCACCAAACATCAATGTGAAAACGGAGGAAACAGAATGTACCGCGCAGGAATATGGGGGATTGCGGTTGCCGCCACCGTGACATGGTTCGCGGCAGATGCCGCCGCAGAAACGACGTTCGTGCAGGGCGCAACACGCCCCGGACACACAACGTTTCAGGTCATGACCGGCTACGCCAACATCATCAACCGCGAGGTGCCTGAGGTGACCGTTACCGTCCAGCAATCGGGCGCGAGCGTGGCGACTACCCAGCTTGTCGAAAGCAACCGCATCCAGGCAGGACCGGTTGGCAACAATGCGCCTTACGATGCGTGGCGCGGGCTTGGAAAATTCGAAGGCAAGAAGACCGAGAATATCCGTACCTGGACACCGATCTACACCTACGGCGCGCAGCTTATCGTGCCCGCCGACAGCGACATTCATGACTGGACCGATCTTGAAGGCAAGCGCGTGGGCGTCGGCGCCGTCGGATCCGGTGGCGAGATGACAAACCGGCTCATCCTTGAAACCGTCGGCGTCGGCTATGACAAGATCGATGAATACCAGATCGGCCATGGCGAGATGGTCGACGGCTTCAAGAACGGATCGCTCGACGCGATCATCGAAACAACCGGCATGCCAACGGCGGGTGTCGTCGAGCTGAACACCACGCGCGATATCCGGATAGTGCCCTTGACCGAGGCGCAAATCGCAGCCGTTTCGGCAAAGAGTGAACTGGTTTCGGGCGGCATCGTTCCTGCCGGCACATATGAAGGGATCGAAAAGGATATCCCCATCATCGTCGGCTATACGATCAACCTCATCCACAAGGACATTGAGGATGATCTCGTCTACACGATGACGAAAGCGATCTGGGAGAATACAGAGGAACTCGGCAACGTCCATCCCTCGCAGCGCTCGCTCAATCCGGAATGGATCGAACTCGGGCTTTTGCCGATTGCACCCCTCCACCCCGGTGCTGAGCGCTACTATCGCGAGCAAGGCTGGATCAACTGACGTCAATCCGCTCGCTTTAAAGCGACAAGACGAAGTCTTCGTAATGATGGACCGGCTTTCGAAAGAGCCCGTCGAGCGGCGGTTGCTGCCGCCGCTCGCTTTTCTCGCCGCGCTGTATCACGTGGCTGCCAACTATTACGGCCTGCTGCAGCCCATGTGGCACACAGCTGCGCATCTTGCCTTCATGCTGCCGCTCGGCTTTCTGATCAGCCGCAATGAAGCGTTGCCGCTGCGCCGGCATACGATCGCAAATGTCGCTTTCGCGGTCATGGCCTCGGGCGCATTCGTCCATGTCATTGTGAACTACGAAGACATTCTCCGGCGTGAAGTCTTTCCCACCTGGACCGATCAGCTTGCCTGCATCATCGCCGTTCTTGCCATCCTGGAGACCACGCGGCGCTTTTACGGAATAGCCCTTCCGCTGATTGCGTTCGTTGCGATCGGCTATGCCTTTTTGGGCAACGCTCTGCCTGCCCGCTGGAGTCACGCCGGCTGGGACATCGAATTTATGACATTCAACCTCTTCATGCAGTCTCAGGGCATATTCGGGGTTGCGTCGAAGATATCGGCCACGCTGATTTTCACCTTCATCATGCTCGGTGCGTTCCTCGCCCGGGTCGGAACAACCGACCGCCTGATCGATCTCGCCTGCGCCTTCACCCGCAACAGCTATGGCGGACCGGCTAAGGTTGCGGTTTTTTCGAGCGCGCTGATGGGGTCGGTCTCCGGCAGCTCCATCGCGAATGTGGTCGCGACCGGCCGCTTCACGATACCGATGATGATCAATGCCGGTTTCCGGCGCCGCTTCGCGGGTGCTGTGGAGGCTGTTGCCTCCACCGGCGGCCTCATCATGCCGCCGATCATGGGGGCCGGCGCCTTCATCATGGCAGAGCTGTTGCAGGTCTCCTATTGGTCGATTGTGGTGGCGGCAATCGTTCCAGCCGTCCTTTATTTTTCCGTCGTCTTTTGGTCGGTGCATTTCGAAAGCCACAAGCAAGACATTCGCGGCATCGAAGAGGCGCCGCCGCGGCTTGAGACCCTGCGCCGCTGCGCGCCCTATTTGCTGCCGCTGATCATCCTGCTCGGCCTGATCGCCATGGACATTCCACCGATGCGGGCAGCCCTTTACACGATCGGCGTCACTGTGGCCGGTTCATGGCTCCTCGGCGCGCGGATGGGGCCGCAGGATATTGCCGCTGCGCTCGTGGACGGCGCCAGACAGGCAACCGGCATAGCTTGCGCTTGCGCTTGCGCGGGCCTGATTATCGGGGCCATGGACGGGACCGGCCTTGCCATCAAGATCTCGCAAATCCTTATCGGCCTTGCCGGGGACGAGCAGTTCCTCGGTCTTCTTCTGGCGATGCTCGTCGTCATCGTGCTCGGCATGGGGCTGCCGGCAACCGCGTCTTACTTGCTTGGCGCCGCCGTCGTCGCGCCGGCGCTCATCAAGATGGGATTTCCGCCGATAGCGGTGCACATGTTCATCTTCTACTATGCCAATCTCGCCCACATCACACCGCCCGTTGACCTCGCCACATACGCGGCGGCGGGAATTGCCGGCGGCGATCCGCTCGGCACCAGCGTGCGGGCCGTGGCGCTCGGATCGGTCGCCTTCGTCTTGCCGTTCCTCTTCATCTACAACCCGGTGCTGCTCCTCCAGGACGTGGAGACCTTCGCACTCATTCAAAGTGTCGGAACCGCGCTCATCGGTACGGTTGTCCTTGCGGGTGGCGTTATCGGCTGGTTCCGTTCGCCCCTGTCGCCCGTCCGGCGCGTGCTGTTCGTCGCGAGCGGCTTCCTCCTGGTTCAGCCGGTTCTTCTCATCTCCCTTGCCGGGCTTAGCATCGCCGCTGCTGTCGTGATTTCGGATCAGGTGTTTGGCAAGGCCCCTTTGCGCAACGGCAAGAGCGCTCAGAAATCCGTGAGGAAGAAGGCTTAGGGCGATTTCGCTTTTCTTCGAATTGCTCAATCGGCTCTAAGTTTTTGCTTGGTCACGTTTTTCGGGCGCAACATCGGTGCCGACTTTTGCCGAAAACGCTTTAGAAGGGGCGCCGGCCGAAGCGAACCGTTAGCGGCGCGGACAAGAGCCGCAAACCGTGATCTGTGACAAGATCAAATCAAAAAGAAAATGTGACTTCGACTCAACGGCTGCGAAGACCGGTCGGTTCGCGCGGAGCCGTTTGATGCTATTTCGCCCTGTCCCGGGACTCAGGCCGCGACGGTATCGCCAAGCGCGGCGCCGCGGATGCGATCCTCACGGCGTGCCGGTTTCTCCGGGAGTGCGATGTCGAAATGACGCTGAAGGATGTCCTTGATGATCTCGTAATTCGCGCCGAAGCGGTGCACCTCAAATGTGGTGACGTCGATGATGGTGCTCGAAATCATTTCCGGATTGTGGTGCCGCATCAAGCCGTAGTCGATTTCGATATCGGCGGCAGCCCGCACCTCCGGCTCAACGTCGTCCAGGCGGTACTTGCTGCCTGCAAGAGAAACGTTCGCGGACGATCCCATGATCGGGAATTTCCGTTCCCAGCTCATCCTGGCAAGCTGGTTGTGAAGCCGCCCGGCATTCAGGAGAATGTCCATGGTGCCGTTCTTGGTGGAGCGGTCGATGCAAGCCGGGTCGATTTTGGAGAAGAATGCGTGATCGCGATCGAATGGCCCGATCACCGACATCGCTAGATCATAATCCTCGACAACGGCATTAACGACTTCGCGGGCACGATCATCGATCTTTAGAACCGCATCGACGATATCGAGATTTCCGAGTGAGCCGCAGGGTTTCGAAAAACTCCGGCCTTTCGCCTTATAGGTCTTGTCGATGCCGGGAAGTGTCTGGGCCACGACCGTGTAGGCGACATCGATCGGGATCAGCGCCACGCCGCCATTTTGCGTAACCTCCCAGATGCGTTCCGCATCGCCTTCAATATCGAGAACGGGCATTCGAGCTCTCCTTCGTCTGACGTCAGGCCGCGACAGCAGCAGACTGAGTGGCGGTTTTTGACAAGGCATCAACCAGGGTGGCGAGGCTGACTTCCGGGCCGAGTTCGGCGACCAGGCCGGCGATCCCGGAAAGGTTTGCCGCATCGATCAGGCCGTCGTTGAGCGCCATGGTCTTCGCCAAAACGTCGTCCCAGCCCATGGGGCGCCTCGGCGTTCCAAGGCTGTCGATCACCTCGGCGCGCCGGGTTGAGCCGTCACGCATCGTGATTTCCACCCACGTGCCGCAGCGCGCGGGAAAGAGTTCTTCCATCTCGGGGGAGAATTCGGCATTGACGCGATCCGAGATGGCGAGGATTTCCGGATCGGCCAACTTGTCCAGCTCATAGCCTTCATAGGCCGTCGGGCCATGGAGCAGCGCGGCCGCGATGATGTGCGGCAGGTTGTATTGCGCCGCCATCACTGAGGCGGGCCGGCGCACCATGTGCTGCGTAACCACGATTTCGGGCCCGCCGACACACACCGATTCTATATGTCCGGGCTCCAGCGTGTAGCCGTCCGTCACCTCGCCCAGGGCATCGAGCGTTGAGTGGAACAGACGGCAGCACGGATAGGGCTTTATGCTGATGTTCAAGATTTCAGGCGCTTCGCCGTCAGGGACGCTCAATTGGTCAAGCTGCGGGTCCCGCCCGAAGATCCGGCATAATCCGTACCGCCCGGCAAAAGCATCCTCCGGGCCATCGAAGCCAAGCACCGCCAGTTCGCAGGCAAGGAGCCCATTGTGGGCACCGTACCCGGCATGAAGCCGTTTCACAGTCGTGCCACGCGGATCCTCGGAAAATTGCATCGAACCGCCAGCAGTCGACAACAACAGCCCCCAGCCCCGCGTAAGCCGTTCCTCGTCGAACCCCATCAGCAATGCGCCGGCGGCGGCGGCACCAAAGCCGCAGAAAAGCGCTGTCGGGTGAAAACCATGCGCAATGATGTCGCGAGCGCCCGTGGCAATTCCAAGACGAGCCACGACTTCATAACCAGCGACGATCGCGCGGAGCATCTCGTCGCCGCTACAGCCGCGTTCATGGCCGATGGCGAGAGCTGCTGCAATAACGACGGCACCCGGATGCGAGATCGACGCGTCATGGGTGTCATCCATTTCAAGCCCGTGGGCCGCCGTCGCATTCGCCATCGCAGCGATCGCGGGCGCGGTGCGAACGCCGTTTGCGACGACGAGTGCTTTTCCTGAGCCTGCGTGACGCGCCGCGTGGCGGGCCACGCCCTCACCCCAAGGCAGCTTCACGCCGCGAAGACACACGCCGAGATGATCGAGTATTAGCGTCTTAGCCTGCCCCGCGACCTCCTCCGTCAGCGGTTCCCGGAACAAGGTCATTGCGCGGTTCGCCAAATCGCGGGTCTTGCCACAGCCTTGAAGTTCTTCCAGCTCCGCGCCCAAAGGTCTCCTCCGCGATTTCGCATGATAGAAAGGGCGGCTTCCTCACGGGTGCCGACGCAACAGTGAGGATTCCTGCCGTGATGCTGAAAGAGCTTAGGGACAGAGCTACAGTAAGGGAAATTTATAATTTAAAACCATTGATTGGTTTTTCATATGCTTTGAAATCGTTTTGCATAACCTACGAAGGCGCGCGGCAAGGCGGTCAAGGCCAGCGGGTACACCCAGCTTGAACCGCCATTGCATTACACGATGACGGTGCTTGATGTGCATGCGGCCAAGAGCGCGGAGGCACATTGCCGCTTGGCGCGCGACTGGGTCGAAGATGTCTGGCGGCGGTGGCAGCCCCATCACCCGGCGTTGGGAGATGGGCCGCAGAGTTGCTCTCAAACCGACCGGCTAGAGGGATGATTGCCGCTCAGCCTGTCGAAACAAGGAAGGCTGGCAATCGCCTTTTCCAGAGACCGCCTTTTCGTGCTCAAGCAGGGTTTTCTTCAGTTCGATGCCGCCGCCGAAGCCGGTGAGCGAACCGTTGCTGCCGATGACCCGGTGACAGGGAAAAACAATTGGAATGGGATTGGCGCCATTTGCAGCACCCACAGCGCGGCTAGCCCCTGGCCTGCCCAGTTTTTCCGCGAGCGCTCCATAGCTTGTCGTTTCACCATAAGGAATGCCGGCAAGCGCCCTCCAGACCTGGACCTGGAAGGCGGTCCCCGTCAGTTTCGTCGGAAAGGTGAATTGCTGAAGCTCGCCAGCGAAATAGGCGAGCAACTGGGCGTTCGCTTCGCCGAAGCTTTCGTCCGAGCGTACCCAGCCGGGTTCCGGGCCGAACGCGCCCTTGCCGCTCGGAAAGCCGATGAAATGCAATTCCTCGCCCGTCCCCGCAAGCAGCAAACGGCCAATGGGGGTTTCAAGATAGGTGTAGGAAAGATGTTGATCTCTCATGGGTGTAGGCCGATGTTATCAGGTGTCCGATGAGACGTCATTGAAACGCGCTGCAAGCACTTCCATAGCGTCGAAATATGGAAAAGGTCCATGACTGATGCGGGCCACGGCGAGCGACGCCAATTCGCTTGCAGAGGGTGCCCCGTTCATCATCAAGACGTTAACGGGCAAGGATGCCGCTTCAGTGATCATCCCGATCAGTTCAGGGGCGACCAGTCCGGGAACGAAAACGCCGCTTGCTCCCGCTTCGGTATAGGCCGCGGCCCGATCCTTGGCTTCCGCGATAAGGTCGGCGTGCTTAGCACGATCTTTTTCTTTCAAGAAGAGGTCGGTTCTCGCATTAACGAAGAACGGCACCTCCGCCGCTGCGGCCGCCTCGCGGGCGGCGGCAATTCTGCTTGTCTGCGCTTCCACAGAATAAAGAGCGGTCCCGCCGACGATCTGGTCTTCGAAATTCATGCCGATCGCACCCGCCTCGATAAGACGGCCGACATTCGCTGCAACGCCTTCGGGTTGTTCCGCATAGGCGCCCTCGAAATCGACCGTAACGGGCAGATCGACCGTCGTCGTAATCCGGGCAACGATCCGCAAAACGAGATCCAGCGGGATCGCCTCGCCGTCCGCATAGCCGTGCGCCGCTGCCACTGAAAGACTCCCCGTGGCAATAGCCTTGGCGCCGGCCTCGGCGATCGCCTTCGCACCTCCGGCATCCCAGATGTTGTAGAGGATAAGAGGTTTCCCCGGGACATGGAGCGCAGCGAAGGTGCGGGCTTTCTCGGCTTGGGTCATGTTTTCTTCCATTTCCAAGATGTTTCGGATCAAAACGCCATGCGAACGTCCGCCGTGCCCGCTGGAGTGGACCGCTTGCGGAAGTACGGGCGCGGGCCGGTTCGCCTGCGCATCGAGGACGGCGGGGTGCCGTAAAGATCCTTGAATGCGGTATTCAGTGCCCGAACGCTGCGGAATCCGGCCTGCACCGCAATGTCCTTTATCGGCAGCGATGTTTTATCGAGCAAACGTTTGGCACGTTGGATACGCAGCGTCTTTGCCGTTTGCGCCGGTGAGGCGCCAAGGTGCTCCTGAAACAGGCGCAACAGATGCCGGGCGCCGATACCGAGGCGGCCAGCCAGCGCGCTGACCGTGCCTGTGTCAAGGGCGCCATCCTCGATAAGGGCTAGCGCGCGTTCAACGGTCGTTCGTGTCCCTTTCCATGCCGGGCAAAAGGGCGCGGTCTCCGGCCTACAGCGCAGACAGGGACGAAAACCTGCAGTCTCGGCAGCGGCGGCGCTTGGAAAGAAGCTGACATTCTTAGTGAGCGGTTGCCTGACACGGCAGACCGGCCGGCAGTAAACGCGGGTTGTATGGACCGCCACAAAGAAAACCCCGTCATAGGCAGGGTCGCGTCTGAGTCTGGCCTGATTGCATGTCTTGAAGTCCAACATGCCTTTTTCTATCGCCTGGCGTGCAAAAGCGCGAGACGCTCACAGAGTATGACGTCCGAAATCGACTATTCCTTACCGGATCAAACAGTGTAGCCGCAGCAGTTTTCTGTTTGCGAATCCGGGTGCAGATGGACGCTCCGCTCCCGGACGCTCACTCTTCGCGGAAGGCGTGAGCGATGTGATCGGTGAGCGGTTTGATGAGATAGGCGAGCACCGTCCGCTGTCCGGTCTCGACAAAGACTTCCGCAGGCATGCCGGGGACAAGCACATGTCCGCCCAATTGCCCGTCGTCTTCGTAGTTGAGGCGGATTGTGTAATAGGATGTCCCTTGGGCCTCATCGCGGACGAGATCGGCCGACACATGAACGACGTCGCCCTTTAGTTCCGGAGTCCGCCGGCGGTCGAGATTGGTGAGCCGGATGGTGGCCGTCTGGCCGATGGCGATCTGGTCCACATCGGTCGGGTCAACCTGCGCTTCGATAATCAATCGGTCGAGCGAAGGAACGACGCCCAGAATATCCTCACCCTGCCCGATCACGCCGCCCACGGTATGAAATGCAAGATTGTGGACATGTCCGTCGATGGGTGCGCGGATCTCGGTGCGCTTGAGCTTGGCGCGAACCTGCGCGCGTTCTGAGTCAATTCGCCCAAGCTCGCCTTCAAGCTGCGCCTTTTCCCGCTCAAGGGCAATCATTCGAGATTCCGTCACCAGCTTGCGCTTGTAGAGAGGACTAAGGCTCGCATGCTGCTTCGTCACCAGACCAATCTCGGCGGTTTTCGATTCATGCTGCGCCTGAAGTCCGACCAGTTCTTCCTCAAGATCGCGGGTGTCGAGACGGATCATGAGATCGCCCGCCTTCACCGCGTCGCCATCCCTGACCGCGATTTCGCTGATGATCCCGCCGTCAATGTGCTGAACCGCCTTGGCATTCGATTCCACCACCACCGTGCCGGAGGCAATCACCGCTCCTGAAATCTGCGAGAAGGCCGACCAGCCCCCAACAATGATGACCAGGAGGAGGATGGTCAGGCGGCCGAAAATCAAATAGCGGCCGATCTCATCATCGCCACCTGCGGCTTCGCCTCCTGTCTCAGTGGCGGCGGATCGCAGCATCGGCGGATTTTGCACGGGCAACCTCCTCAGGCGAGCGCGGTCTGCGATAGCGCTCAATGTCGAAGACTTCTGATTTCGAACCAAAGGCTTTCACGCGGCCATCCTTGAGGACGAGCAAATGCGTTGCTTCGTCGATGATGGCGCGGCGGTGAGCCATGATGACCACCGTGGTTCCTTCCGATCTGAGCCGGCGAATCACGCGGGCCAATGCAGCTTCGCCATTCCGGTCGAGACTGGCGTTAGGCTCGTCCAGAACAACAAGCGCAGGGTTGCCGTAAATGGCGCGGGCAAGCGCGATGCGCTGGCGCTGACCGCCGGAAAGGGCTGTTCCATATTCGCCAAGACGGGTTTCATAAGCATCCGGCAGGGACAGGATCATTTCGTGAACCTCCGCCTTTCCAGCGGCTTCAATCAGCATCGATGGAGGGTCCGAGCTGCGGAAGCGCATGATGTTTTGCGCCACGGTTCCATCGAGAAAACCGATATCCTGGGGCAGGTAGCCGATGGCGCGGCCGCGCTGCTCTTTCGGCCAGTGGTTCAACCCCGCCCCGTCGAGGCGCACCTCGCCGCGAATGGGTGGCCAGACGGCTGTGAGCACCCGGGCGAGCGTCGATTTTCCCGAAGCGCTCGGCCCCACGACCGCAAGCACGCTTCCGGGCTCAAGCTGGAAGCCGACGCCCTTAAGGACCGGGTCGCCGATGCCGGGCGCGGCGGCATAAAGCTTGTCCACCAGAAGATAACCTTGCGGTTCGGGAAGCGGTGTGGGCTCATATTCCTCCAGAACCGTGTCCGTATGATCGCGAATGCGGTTCAGCCCTTGCCGCGCGGCAATGAACCCCCGCCATTGGGCAATCGCCTGTTCCAAGGGCGCAAGCGCACGCGACATGATGATCGAGGCCGCGATCATCGCACCCGGCGTGATCTCCTGCAGGATGGCGAGATAAGCACCGGCCGCCAGAATCAACGATTGGAGGAAGAGCCGGGCGACACGGCCCGAGACGGTGAAGATGTTTGTCACATCGCTCGCGCGCAGATGAAGCGCAAGGCTGAGCCGGTGGGCCGAAAGCCAGCGTCCCCGGTAACCCTCACCCAAGCCCATGGTGTTGACGGTCTCCGCGTTCTGGGCTGCCGCCGATGCCAGTGATTGGCTGAACTCGCTTTGACGCACGGCGGCGCGTGTCGGTTCGCGTGAGAGCCGCTCGTTCAGATAGGAAAACGTCAAGAGGATCACTGAACCGATGACCGCAACCACGCCCAGGATCCAGTGCAACAGGAAGATGACCAGGAAATAGATCGGCGTCCAAGGCAGATCGAATGCGGCAACCGGCCCTTGTCCCGACATGAACTGCCGGATGCGCTCAAGGTCCTGAAGGATCTGCCGGCGGGCGCGTTCCTTGGCCGGGCGCACGGCCACCATGCAATCGTAGACGGTGGAACGGAGGATGCGGTCGATCCGAACCCCGATGCGCGAAAGCACACGCGACCGGATAAGTTCCAGGATGCCAAGGAATACGAACAGCAGAGCCACGACGGCGACAAGTGCAAGCAGCGTCGGGATGCTCCGGCTGGTCAAGACCCGGTCGTAGATCTGCAGCATGAAGAGCGGGCCGGTCAGCATCAAAAGATTAGTCACGAAACTGATCTGGCCGACACCGACAAACGCGCTGCGGCAAGCGCGGATGGCCGATGCAACGGTTGCCCGGCCTTGCGGCTCCTTCGGCTGCCGCCGGCCCGAAGGGGTGTTTTCTTCATGCTGAACAGGTGGTTCGTTTTCGTTTTGGGGCGCCAAACCCAATGCAATCGCCTGGGGCATGCCATTTAAAGGATTTGCAGCGCCGTGGCTGGCATATGAATCAATCCGAGCCGCGGTTGGCTCCATCCCTCCCGTCGCCAGGGAGCCGGCATTCGAAAGAGAGACACCGAATCTCGCGGACATTTCGGAGGCGATTCCAGCGCTCTTTTCTCTCGCCAAGCATGCCGCGACAGGTTCGCGCCGGGGAGCGGGAGCGTCTTTTTCTGATGCCGCCTCGCGTTGACGGGGTCCGGACGTCGCCAGCATGGCCAGGAAAACGCTTGCCGTCACCAGAGCAAGCAGCCCCGCCCCCGTGACGAGGATGTCAGCAGGATAGCTTTGAAGCGGCTTGAAAGCCGAAATCAAAAATGCCGAGACCCAGCCGGCAAGGGAAATGCCTCCCATCATCGCGAGCACCGTCTTTTCGAATAAAGACAGAGAGGATGCGACAGGGCTTGGAAGTTTTTTCAGTTTCGGGACCGCGTAATACCCAATGAGGAGCGCATTGAGCGCAAGGACAAGCGCTATCGTTCCCTTGGCGATCGCCTTTTCAGGGATGGCGTTCAAGCCGAACTTGACGGTGATGATGAGGAGACCAGTGGCGACAAGCACAATCAGGCCGAATCCCACGACCTCGTGCAGAACCGCCAGCACCGTTACGGCAGTTCGTTTGGGAGGGCGTCCGAAAAACGTCCATGCGGCTGTCAGATCGGCAAGAAGCGCTGCGCCGAGGCCGATACTCATCCCCATCAGATGAACGAAAATGAGCGTCTCGGTCAGAAAATGAAACGGCATCGCATCAGGCGGCATCGTAATGCCGAGCGCCGAGCAGATTTGCGTTTCGAGTTCGAGAATTTGTCGTTGCAGTTCGGTCATGGATACGCGCGATCACCTTCGACGGTCCTGGGCAGTACTGAGCAGTACCGGTACTCTTGGAACCGTCGGCGCTGGTTTTGCGCCGGCGGCATTTCCGTCTTGCAAGGGTCAGATGACGCGCATGTCATCGTCGATGAGATCGGCGACGCCGCTCCCCTCGGCGGCGGCAGGAAGGGCAGTCGTGTCGTCTGCCGCCGCGGCTGCGGGCTGTGCATCGCCGATAAGGCCAAGCGATGTCATCTCCATGAGGTCCGCATCATCGCTATCGTCCGATGAGAGCCCGAGGAGTTCAGAGATCAGTTCGTCCTCAATGAGGTCCTCGATCTCATCGGTGTCGTCGAGCGCCGCAAGCGCACCGTCCTCGACGGCGAAGCCCTCGCCCGAACCGGTGAAATACACCTGCTCGACGTCGCTCAGCATGTCGATCTCGCCGTCGCCGTTCTCGACGATCAGCATGTTGTTGACGAAGTTGACCTGATAATCGGCGGCCGCACCGTCGAAAATGGCTGTGTCGGTGCCGCTGCCGCCGAGGATCGCATCCTCACCGCCACCGCCTTGCAGGATATCGTCGTTGCTGCCGCCGCGCAGAATGTCGTCGCCGTCTCCCGCGACGAGGACATCTTCGCCGCGATTGCCGTTTAGGACATCCTCGCCGTCCCCGGAAACCATTATGTCGTCGCCCCAGCTGCCGCGCATCACATCGTCACCGGCTTCGCCAAGCACGAGATCGTCGCCCATCCGGCCGTTCAGCATGTCATCTTCGGCCGACCCCATCAGATAGTCGTTGCCCGAACCCGGGACATCGGCAGGGGTTTGATCGACCCCTGGCGTGAGCAGGGATTCAAGGATGCTCATCCCCGTCGGATCTTCGGCGGTGGGATCGTCCGCCGGGTCTTCGCCGGTCGGATCGTCCGCAGGGTCCTCGCCGGTCGGATCGTCCGCAGGGTCCTCGCCGGTCGGGTCGTCCGCAGGGTCCTCGCCGGCCGGGTCGTCCGCAGGGTCCTCGCCAGCCGGGTCGTCGGCAGGGTCTTCGCCGGCCGGGTCGTCCGCAGGGTCCTCGCCGGCCGGG
>JAKSCL010000119.1 GCA_022360615.1 Hyphomicrobiales bacterium | reverse complement strand
TCGAGAAATACACTTCCTCAAGGGCGGACATGCTGTCGGTATGGCCAACCTCGCGCAACAGGTCATCCATCGTGCCAAATCGGCGGCACTCGCCGTGGTTCAGCACCATAATATGTGTGCATAGATTCTCGAACAGGCTCAAAAGGTGCGAGCTTATGATAATAGCGGCACCTGCCCTCGCGCGGTCTCGGATTGCTTGTTGAATCCCCCGGATGCCTTGGGGATCAAGCCCCGTCAGCGGCTCATCAAACAGGATCACTTTTGGGTCGTGCAAAAAGGCACAGGCGATCGCCACCTTTTGGCGCATACCACGGGACAAGTTATGGACCAGCGTGTCGCGCTTGTGTGTGAGCTCGAATGACGCAAGAAGCACTTCGGCATCCCTTTCGAAGTCTGCGAGTTTGTAAGCTGCCGCCGTGAAGGCCAGGTGTTCCCAGACCGTCATGGTATCAAAAAGCCGTGGATCGTCAGGAATATAGCCGAGGTTCTGTTTGGCTGCGATGGGCGCGCGGGCAACGTCATGGCCAGCCACCAGCAAGCTCCCCGAACTAGGCGGGATAATGCCGCACAAGGTGCGCAAGGTCGTTGTCTTGCCGGCCCCGTTCGGCCCGAGCAATCCAAGGATCTGGCCTGGTTCAACCGTAAAGCTGAGGTTCTTCACGGCCGTGAAGCCTTTGTACTGCTTGCTAAAGTTGGTGACTGTAATCATGTGCTCTTTTCTCAATGCTTTTCGGTTTGCCGATGGCCAAGCGGGCTGGCGTATTCTCCCACACCGCTGCAGGCGCGGATGATGTGCACAGGTTCATGGCAAATCTAAGTTCAAAATCGGTGTTGCGGCCGACGAGTGTGCAAGGGTTAGAGCGAAGGTTAAAAAGTCTACGTTCTGGTAGGCTTGGTCTACCTCAATGTTCGCGCTCGCAGCGAATGGCTGGAAAGAGGGCTGCGATCCTAGCACAGCCGGATGCCATCGAATGCCCCTTATGGGCCGTCCTCGAGGAATTTTCTTGGCTTGGAGCTTCAGAGGCAGTGAATGCTCCGAGGGCGTCGAAAGCGTAAGCTTGTCAGTACCAAACGGCGGCAAGAAGTACCACAAAAGGAGTTGAGGAAGGCAACCTGAAGCTTCTTCTGGCTCAGCCGCCCAACTCGCTCACCAGCAGATCGATCATGTGCCTTGCGCGCGCTGGCAAGGCGCGCCCGGACGGATAGACGATATAGGCCGACACGCCTATCCAGCTGTAGTCGCCGAGCACCTCTTCAAGCGCGCCCGACGCCAAGCCTTCCTCGCAGATGAACTGCGGCTCCAAAAGGACGCCGAGACCATGCTTTGCAGCCATCACTAGCGCATCACCGTTGTTGGTCAGGAACTTCGGCGTCACGCTGACCGTCCGGCGTTGGCCATCGACCGTTCTGTAGCTCCAGGGTAGCGCGCCAGCGCCTGTGCGGTATCCGAGCGCGGGATAGTCCCGCAGCGCGTCAGGAGAGACCGGCCTGCCGTGCCGGTCCCAAAAATCTGGACTGGCCGCGACGACGTGCTGGACATCGAAAAGCTTGCGCGCGATCAGGCTGGAGTCCTCCAGACTGCCGATCCGCACGGCGAGATCGACGCCTTCGCCGATGAGATCGATCCGCCTGTCGCTAAGATCGAGCTCAACTCGCAAATCCGGCGCCTCCGTCATAAGCCGCGCCGCCACGGGCGCGATATGCTTGAGCCCGAAACTCATAGGAGCCGCGACACGAAGCAAACCCTTGAGCTCAGATTGCTCATCCCGGACGGAGGCATTCGCCTCGGCAAAATCGCCCAGAAGCCGTAAGCTACGCTCGTAGTAAGTTTCGCCCAACGCGGTGAGCGCGAAGCCACGGGTCGAGCGGGTCGCCAAACGCACGCCGAGCCGCGTTTCCAACTCGTCCATCCTCCGGCTGACCGCGGAGACGGCGATGTTCAAGCGGCGTGCAGCCCCGCTGAGTGATCCGCTCTCCACAACAGCCACGAAGGTTTCGAGTTCGAGAAATCGGTCCATGATAGCTTTCTAATATCAAGAAAGATGATTTCAAAACACCCCTCCTACTTCCTCGTCTTGGAAAGCCGATATTTCCTGTATCCCACCAATGGAAAGGAACAGGATATGTCCAACCAACTGATCAATAAGAAAGGCGTCGTGACCGGGGCCACCACCGGGATCGGCTTCGAGGCCGCCAAAGCGATGATCGACAACGGCGCGGAAGTGATCGTCACGGGCCAGAACTTGGAACGAGTTCATGAGGCCGCAAACCGGCTTGGCCCAAAGGCCCACCCCGTTGTCGCAGCGTCGCAGGATCCCGATGCGGCTGAGCGTCTGGCCGAACACGTGAATGAGATTTTCGGCAAAATCGATTTCATCTACGCCAATGCCGGTGTCGCCTGGCCCGCACCACTTGGTGCGATCGAGAGCGCACACGCGGCAGAGCAGCTCGCCATCAACCTCACCGGCCCGCTTCTGACCGTCCAGGCGTTGAAGCCGTTTCTGAACGACGGCGCGAGCGTGTTCTTCACGACCTCGAACCTCGACCAAAAGGGCATGCCCGGCATGGCCATTTATTCGGCTTCGAAAGCCGCGCTGCGCTCGGTTGTGCGGACGCTCGCTGCTGAACTCAAAGGCGACGGTATCCGCGTGAATTCCATCGCGCCCGGGCCGATCGAGACACCGATTTACTCCAAGATCGGCATGCCCGAAGACCAGATGAACGAAATGGCGTCGGGCATCGTCACCCAAGTGCCGATGGGCCGTTTTGGCAAGGCAACCGAAATCGCCGGGGCGGCTGTCTTCCTCGCCTCGGACGCGTCGAGCTTCATCCTGGGCGAGGAAATCACCATTGAT
>JAKSCL010000179.1 GCA_022360615.1 Hyphomicrobiales bacterium | reverse complement strand
TTTGTTCCATAGTCGGCTCGCACTTGTTCTCCTGAAGCAACGCTTTTTGTACTTTCCGCAGCTTGGTCAGCACATCGATCATGTGCACGGGGATGCGGATGGTGCGCGCCTGGTCGGCAATCGAGCGGGTGATCGCCTGGCGGATCCACCAGGTGGCGTAGGTGGAGAACTTGTAGCCGCGCCGGTATTCGAACTTATCCACCGCCTTCATCAGGCCGATATTGCCTTCCTGGATGAGGTCGAGGAATTGCAGGCCGCGGTTCGTGTATTTCTTGGCGATGGAGATGACGAGCCTGAGGTTCGCTTCCACCATCTCCTTCTTCGCCTGGCGGGCCTCGCGCTCGCCCTTTTGCACCGAATTGACGATGCGGCGGTATTCGGGAATGTCGAGCCCGGTCTCGGTCGCAAGCGTCTGGATTTCGCCGCGCAGGTCTTCCACCAGATCGCGGTCCTTCTCGACAAAGCTCTTCCAGCCGCGCGTCGAGAGATTGCCGACCCGGTCGACCCAGGCCGCGTCCAATTCGTAATTGCGGTAGTGCTGGAGGAATTCGGTGCGGGCGACGCCATGGGATTCGGCAAGCCGCAAGAGACGGCCCTCAAAGCCGATCAGGCGCTTGCTGATCTCGTAAAGCTGCTCGACGAGCGCATCGATCCGCGCCTGATTGAGAGAGAGGCTCTTCACATCCGTGATGATGTCGGATTTGAGCGACTCGTAACGCTTCTGCTTGGCGGGCGAAAGCTCCTGGGCGCCCTGCCGGCTCTCATGCATCTCGTCCTGCAGCTTGCGCAGCTTTTTATAGGTGGAGGCGATCGCGTCGAAGGTCTCAAGCACCTGCGGCTTCAGTTCGGCTTCCATCGCGGAGAGCGACATGTTGCCTTCGAAATCCTCATCGTCCTCGCCAGCGTCCTCGCCCTCACCCCCGCCTTCCCCGTCCTGGTCTTCACCGAACTTCGCTTCGCCCGGTGAAGGCGCGGGTGCCGCCCCGGCTGCCGCGCGGTCTTCCCCGTTCGCCTTCTCGTTTTCAACCGCCTGCGCGGAATGGTCCGGCTTCGCATCGGGCCCGGAATAGGTGGCCTCCAGATCGATAATGTCGCGCAGAAGGACGCGTCCCTCGTTCAGTTCGTCACGCCAGATGATGATGGCCTGGAAGGTCAAGGGGCTTTCGCACAGACCCGCGATCATGGCCTCGCGTCCGGCCTCGATGCGCTTGGCAATCGCAATCTCGCCCTCGCGCGACAACAATTCGACCGAGCCCATTTCGCGCAGATACATGCGTACCGGATCGTCGGTGCGTTCGGTTGGCTCGCTCTTCCCGCTTGTTTTGGCGACGGCGCCGCGGCTTGCGGGCGCAAGTTCGGTCGAGTTCGACGCTTCCTCGTCGACGCCTTCGGCCTCGTCCGCCTCTTCAGAATCAATTACATTGATGCCCGTCTCGGAGAGCATCGCCATGGTGTCTTCGATCTGTTCGGAGTTGACCTCCTCGGAGGGCATCACCTCGTTCAGTTCGTCGTAGGTGACATAGCCGCGTTTCTTGGCGAGCTTGATCATGCTCTTCACGGCGGCATCGGAGAGGTCGAGAAGCGGGCCGTCCTGGGACTCACGGCTCTTCTCGGCTTCCTTTTCTTTTTCTTTCACTTTTGCGGTAACCGCCATGATATCAAAATCCCCAATCCATTCGATCAACCGCAGAGGGTGCGGGAAACGCGGCAAAGGTGCCGCGGCGCGCCAGTCAACAGGGGACGCGCCGAAGGACACCGGGCGCTTTAGCCCGGTCACACCTGTTTATCTCAAATCGTGATGGTTCTGCGAGGCAGTGATTCGCCAAAACCAAGCCCTTTTTTCCATAACCGCCTTAACTCTTGCTTTATCATGCGTTAAGGCCTGTCCGCCAAGGCAATATTTCAATCTAGCGCGCCCCACGGGAATTCGCCAGGCAGGAGACCGTGTGCGGCAAAAACAGCACACTTAGAACGCTTCGCTGAACCGCCCCGAATTCGTCCCGAAACCTTCAACAAGCGCTTCGGTTCCCGAGACGGATTCAATCTGCGCCTTGATGTCCAGCAAGCGCTCCCAGTTTTCGCCCGTCGGGTTTTCGCCAAGCGCCCGTTCGGCGGCGCGAAGCTCCTTATTTAATGTGACTTCTTTGTGGTGCAAGGTAACAACACGCGTCCAGGCTGTCTCGGCGTCCGCCTCAGCAGCCTCGGTTGAAATCCACCAATGGGAGGGGTGCGTTATCGCCTGAAACACCTTCTCCAGCGGCGCGCCAAGGCCTGCGTCGCGCAACCGCGCTTGAAGGTTTCCGGCATCGAGATCCGGATTTTCAGCGATGATGTCAAGCAGCGCCCCTGAGAGCGCGGCAAAAGGCGCAAATGAAAAGCCGATTGAGGCAAAGCTCTCCAAGTGCCTTTCAAGCAGGACCGGATGATTGATGACGGCCGCAAGGATGACGGCTTCACGCTCCGAGGGGCGGCTTTCAAGCCCGGCGGCCACGCGGCTCGTTGCGGTGGCGGGAGCAAGCGGCTTTGCCATGCCGTGCAAGGGGTCGACCGTCCCCATCCGGCCACCAATACCCCGCGAACCGCTGCGTCCTGTCTGGGTGCCGGTTTGCGGTTTCGCAAAGAAGAGATCGCGAAGCCGCGTCTTGACGACCTGACGGTAATGCGTCTGGACAGTCGGATGCCGGATCTCACCGGCCGCGGCATAAATCCGCGATTCGAACTTCGCCCGCCTTTCCGGCGTTGAGAGATCGTGTTCGGAGAGTTCACGCTGCCACAGCATGTCGATCAATGGGACGGCTGAATCCAAAACCGACTGGAACGCACCCGGCCCCTTCTCTCGGATAAGATCGTCAGGGTCGGTGCCCTCGGGCAGAAGGGCGAACTGAAGGCTTTTTCCGGGCTCAAGCTTTGGCAGCGCAAGGCCAATCGCCCGCCCCGCCGCGCGCAGGCCCGCCTTGTCCCCGTCGAAACAGAGAACCGGCTCGTCGCACCAGCGCCAAAGGAGAGAAAGCTGGTCCTCCGTCAGGGCCGTGCCAAGCGGAGCGACAGCGCCGCGGAAGCCAGCCGCCGCAAGCGCGATCACGTCCATATAGCCTTCAACGGCAATGACGGGCGCACCGTCATGGGCGGCCTGGCGGGCATTGCCGCCATTGAACAGCATCCGCCCTTTATTGAAGAGCGGCGTCTGTGGCGAGTTGAGGTATTTGGCCGGCACATCGGATGAGAGGGCACGGCCGCCAAAGGCAATTACCCGGTCTCTCAGATCGGTGATGGGAAACATCACCCGGCCGCGGAACCGGTCATAGGCAACGGGAATATCGTCGCCGTCAATCAAGAGACCCGCCTTCACCATATCTTCTTTGGAGACACCCTTCGCAGCGAGATATTCGCGCAGCGCCGAGCGGCCGTCCGGCGCATAGCCGATGCGGAAGGCCGCCATCGTGTCTTGCGAAAGACCGCGCCGGGCAAGATAGGCGCGCGCCTCCGTTCCAGGAGCGGCATGAAGCTGCTCGAGAAAGAACACAGCGGCCATTTCCACGACGCTGTAGAGATCCTCACGCTCGCTTGCCTCCTGTTCGGCGCGTGGGTCGCGCCTCGGCAAGGGCACACCGGCTTCAGCGGCCAGGCGCTCGACAGCCTCCGGAAAGCTGAGGCCTTCTGTCTCCGTCACGAACCGGAAGATGTCCCCATGCTTCCCGCTGGAGAAGCAATGATAAAAACCCTTCTGATCGTTGACCGTGAATGAAGGTGTCTTCTCGGCGTTGAACGGCGAAAGCCCGATGAATTCGCGCCCCTGTTTCCTCAGGTTCACGCGTCGTCCGACGACATGGCTGACGGGAAGCCGTGCACGGATTTCATCGAGCAGGTGAGGCGGAAAGCGCATAATCTGGACCTGGTCGCGGATCGTCGCAGCATAACATGGAGCCCGCAAAACCGTCTCGACGGCTTGCGATCTCCCCGTGATTCACAGGGACGAAAATCGACACCGGATGTTTGTCCAGCCGCATCGGCGGACACGGCGCTCTACTGCGCGCTGTTGTTCTCCACGCCGTTCATGGTGACCGCGGGACGTTCGAGAATCTTGCGTACAACCTTGTTGGCGCGGCCGAAATCCATTTGCCCCGGATAGCGTTCCTTCAGCGCAGTCATGGTCCGGCCAATATCCTTCAGACCCCGCGCACCCAGATCGGAAACAACGTCTTCGCAAGCATGGGCCATTTCGTTTTCATTCAACTGATACGGCAAGAAGCTTTTGATGATGGCGATTTCCTGTTGCTCCTGATCGACGAAATCGAGCTTGCCAGTTTCTTCGTAAGCTCTTGTCGAAATGATCCGCTGATCGATCATTTTGTGAAGGATATCAAAGACATCCGAATCGCTGAGGCCATCCTTGCCGGCCTCGCGCGCTGCGTTTTCCCGGTCCTTGATGGCGGTTTTAATGAGGCGCAACGTGCAAGCACGCCGCTTGTCGCTGCCCTCGAGCGCCTCTTTGAGCTCGCGCGAAATCGCTTCTTTGATCATGCCATTTTCGTCCAGACTGCAGCCCGGCCCATCACTCCACCGCCTGTTTGGTTAAAGGTGCGTTACCAATCACGCCCGCGCAACCGGTAAGCAACAATTTGATGACTCCGTGTGCTCTTTGCCGCACTTGTCCACATCCCAGCTTGTGGATGATCTGCATTGTGGCAGCTCTATGTCATCGTAGGGCACGGAGATAGTCTAGACATGCCCGCTTGACAAGCGGGGAACGGACGTCACATTTCAGCGAGCATTATCCTGGACCTTCAAAAATGTCATCGTCGATCGCCACGCCGGATCTCGATCTGAGCGCCGCCGCCTGGAGCGTGCGGGCCCCAACCGGGCTCCTTGTTTTTCCTGATGGATCAGTGCTTGAGGGCGTTGGCGTGGGCGCCATCGGCCATGCCGCCGGGGAAGTCTGCTTCAACACGGCAATGACTGGATATCAGGAGATTTTGACCGACCCATCCTATGCCGGACAGATCATCACATTTACGTTTCCGCACATCGGCAATGTGGGAACGACCCCTGAAGACGTCGAAACGACGAACCTTGCCGGTTCGTCGGGCGTGCGCGGTTGTATCCTGAGGGCTTCCATTACGGAGCCTTCCAACTACCGCGCCATGCAACATCTGAGTGCATGGCTTGAAAAACGCGGCATTGTCGGGCTTTGCGGTATCGATACACGTGCCCTGACCGCCATGATCCGCGAAAAAGGCATGCCCAACGCCGTCATTGCGAACAATCCGCAAGGACTGTTCGACCGCCATCACTTGGTGGAGAAGGCAAAGGCCTTTCCCGGCATTGACGGGATGGACCTCGTACCGCTTGTGACCACCGGCCAGACCTATCACTGGCATGAGCTTCCCTGGTCGTGGGAGGACGGCTACCGCCAGACGGATCAAAGCCTGTTCCGCATTGTGGCCATCGACTACGGTATCAAGAGCACAATCCTCCGGCTGCTGCGCAATCAGGGTTTGAAGGTGACGGTGGTCGCGGCACAGACGACGGCAGAGGAAATCCTCGCCCATGAGCCGGACGGCGTGTTCCTCTCCAACGGACCGGGCGATCCCGCAGCAACCGGCATTTATGCCGTGCCGGTCATTAAAGCGCTCCTGGAAAAAGAGATGCCCCTCTTCGGCATCTGCCTCGGCCATCAGATGCTCGGCCTCGCGCTCGGCGCAACGACGGTCAAGATGCACCAGGGCCACCATGGCGCCAACCATCCGGTCAAGGAGCATGCGACCGGCAAGGTCGAAATCGTTTCCATGAACCACGGCTTCGCCGTTGACCCGCACTCGCTTCCCGCAAATGTCGAAGAGACGCACATCTCGCTCTTTGACGGCTCCAATTGCGGCATCAGGGTCACCGACCGGCCGGCCTTTTCGGTCCAGCACCACCCGGAAGCATCCCCTGGCCCCACGGACAGTCATTATCTTTTCAAACGCTTCCGCGAGATGATTGCAAAAACCAAGATGCGTTGATTCAAGCCGCCTTTGGCTTGCGGCAGCCAAAGAGACGGCCGAGCAGAGCCCGGCCAAGCCCGGCGAACAGCAGTCCGGCGAGAAAGCCGGCACCGGCATAAACAAGCCCTGCGGCGGTGAGCGGCAGTGCGGGTTCGTAGTCTTCCCAAGCCCTTTGCATCAGTTCGCGGTCGGCCCGCCATAGCATTTCGACCGGCCGCGTGATGGGCGACGCTGTTTCAAGCCTGTCGCGCTGCGTTTCCAGACGCTCGAAACGTTCGAAAGCCCGCGTTATCGTTACCCCGCGGTCGGCGAGCAGCGTCTCGCCGGATTGCTCAAAATTCTGAAGAGCTTCCTCGACGGTCATGTTGCTGCGCGCCGCATCCCTCTCGAAATTAGAGACCACGCGCGCAAGCTCATCAACCGCGCCGCCCAGACGCTGACGGTATTGCTGGGCGAATTCCGGGCTTTGCGATGTCAGCACACCTCCCGAAACGGCTATGGCAACAACGACGATACGTCCAATTGCGATCACGCCCTTTCCGCTCCCGCCATTTCTTCAGCGCTACAGACGCTGCGTATTGAAGGTATCGCACCGGTCGATGCGGCCGCTTTCAAACCCGTGGCTGAACCAGCGCATACGCTGCTCAGAGGTGCCGTGGTTGAAACTTTCAGGCACGACATGGCCTTGCGTGCGACGCTGAATGGCATCGTCCCCTCTCCCGCTGATTCGGCCAGCCCGCGCTTTGGCCTTACCGATAAGCGCCGCCTGCAAATCACAGTGAAGGCTTGGCAGATTTTGGGCAAGCGGCGTGAATGGGCATGGAATCGCAAAACACCGGACAAAGCTGGAAAAGCCCAGCAATTCCCTCATCCTTGAAGCGCAATATTTGCGTGAACCATGAGCGGCAAGGCCTCTTTGCAGCCTGCGCAAGGTTAACCAAACTCAAATGTACCGGTACGTTTGAGAACAAACCCGTTTGCGCGCGCTGTACAATCCATTACAACATTGAGGGGATTGTAATAAGATGTCGTATTCATATTCATAGATCGCGTGACCGTTATGACTCCCGAACAGTTCCGTGCGTGGCGGAAGGGCTTAAAACTGAAGCAGAAAGAGGCAGCGGAATTGCTTGGCCTCAAGAAGCGGATGATCCAGTATTATGAAACCGGCACGCGGGAAGGTAAAAAGGTTAAAATCCCTAAATACATCAGGCTCGCTTGCTATGCGTTGAGCCAGAGAATTGAGGATTTCGATGGTATTAGTGCCATTGTACTGAAGACCGCTGCGCCGTCGGAGAACGGTAACGCCCATGCCGTCAATGGCGATGGACAAGCGGAACCGGAGACACAAGCAAAAGAGGAAGCGCTCGAAGCAGAGGTGAAGCCGAAACCGGCAAAGAGCGTGCGCGGCGCAAAAGCGAAGTCATGAAGGATAGATGTCCTTCCCTTCCGGCACGTTGTTTTGCGCAAAGAATAACTGCGGCTCGCAATCCACTTTCACTCGCCTTTCTTTTCCCCTATAAGGCGCGCCTAGCCTTGTAGAATCCTTTCCTCCGCGCCTTCGCAGCCGCCCTGCCCCGGCGAGCGAAAGCCGGAACTTGCGCGCGATTATTGATGCCCAAACGTACCGATATCCAATCGATTCTCATCATTGGCGCCGGGCCCATCGTCATCGGCCAGGCCTGTGAATTCGACTATTCAGGCACCCAGGCGGTCAAAGCACTGCGTGATGAAGGCTACCGGATCATCCTGGTCAATTCGAACCCGGCCACGATCATGACCGATCCGGACCTTGCCGATGCGACCTATATCGAGCCGATCACGCCGGAAATGGTCGAAAAGATCATCGAGAAGGAGCAGCCGGATGCGCTTCTGCCGACCATGGGCGGCCAGACGGCGCTCAACACAGCCCTCAGTCTTAGAAAATCCGGCGTCCTTGCCCGCTATGATGTGGAGATGATCGGCGCAAAAGCCGAAGCCATCGACATGGCAGAGGACCGGGAGCTTTTCAAACAGGCCATGGACCGCATCGGGCTGGAAACGCCTAAATCGCGGCATGTGAAATCGCTCGCCGAAGCCCTTGGCGCACTTGATGAAATTGGCCTGCCCTCGATTATCCGCCCCTCTTTCACGCTGGGCGGCACCGGCGGGGGCATTGCATATAACCGCGAAGAATTCATCGCCATTGTCGAGCGCGGCATCGACGCATCGCCCACGAGCGAGGTGCTGATTGAGGAATCGGTGCTCGGCTGGAAAGAATTCGAGATGGAAGTGGTCCGCGACAAGGCGGATAACTGCATCATTGTCTGCTCGATCGAGAACATCGACCCGATGGGAGTGCACACCGGCGATTCGATCACCGTGGCACCGGCCCTCACCCTCACGGACAAGGAGTATCAGCGCATGCGGACCGCCTCGATTGCGGTCTTGCGCGAAATCGGGGTCGAGACAGGCGGTTCGAATGTTCAGTTCGCCATCAACCCCGAAGACGGGCGCATGGTCGTCATTGAGATGAACCCGCGCGTCTCGCGCTCCTCCGCGCTGGCTTCAAAAGCAACGGGTTTTCCGATCGCCCAGGTCGCGGCCAAACTCGCCATCGGCTACACGCTCGATGAGTTGCAGAACGACATCACAGGCGGTGCGACACCCGCCTCCTTCGAGCCGACGATCGACTATATCGTTACCAAGATCCCGCGCTTTGCTTTCGAGAAATTCCCGGGGGCCGACCCCCTTCTCACCACATCCATGAAATCGGTGGGCGAGGTCATGGCGATTGGCCGGACCTTCCCAGAATCCCTGCAAAAAGCACTACGCGGTCTTGAAACCGGGCTCTCCGGGCTCGACGACATCGAAATCGAAGGGCTTGGCGAGGGCGACGACAAGAATGCCATCCGTGCAGCGCTTGCAACACCGACGCCCGACAGGCTCCGCCTTGTTGCCCAGTGCATGCGTATCGGGGTCAACCACGATCAGATTCACAGCTTGAGCCGGATCGACCCGTGGTTCCTGCAACAATTGCAGGCGATCGTCGATGTGGAAAAGAATATCCGTAACAAGGGTCTGCCGAAGACGCCGGACGGGGTGCGGCAGCTAAAGGCCATGGGCTTTTCCGACGCCCGGCTCGCCATGTTGACCGGCCAACACGAGACGGCGGTCCGGGACTTCAGGAAAGCGCTCGGCGTGCACCCCGTTTATAAGCGCATCGACACCTGCGCCGCCGAGTTCGCGGCCCCCACCGCTTATATGTATTCAACTTACGAAACGCCGTTCATGGGCGCGCCTGTCGATGAGGCGCAGCCCAGCGGCCGCGAGAAGGTCATTATTCTCGGCGGCGGCCCGAACCGCATCGGCCAGGGCATCGAGTTCGACTATTGCTGCTGCCACGCGGCATTCGCGCTGGCCGATGCCGGCTACGAATCGATCATGGTCAACTGCAATCCGGAAACGGTCTCGACCGACTATGACACCTCCGACCGCCTCTATTTCGAACCGCTGACAGCTGAAGACGTTCTCGAGATCATCGAAAAGGAGCGTGAAAACGGGACGCTCAAAGGCGTGATCGTCCAGTTCGGCGGCCAGACACCCCTGAAGCTGGCGGCAGCCCTGCAAGCGGCGAATGTATCCATCCTTGGAACGTCTCCGGATGCCATTGACCTTGCCGAGGACCGCGACCGCTTCAAGACACTTTTAAACGACCTGGGGCTTGAGCAGCCGAACAACGGTATTGCGAAAAGCGCCGGGGAAGCCATCGAGATCGCCGAGGACATCGGCTACCCGGTCGTTATCCGCCCATCCTACGTGCTGGGCGGGCGGGCAATGGAGATCGTCCATGACCGCAGCGCGCTCGAACGCTACATCTCCGAAGCTGTGGTCGTCTCCGGCGCCAGCCCCGTCCTGATCGACTCCTATCTGCGTGACGCGATCGAGATCGACGTCGATGCGCTCTCCGACGGCGAGGACGTCTTCGTCTGCGGCATTCTTGAGCATATCGAAGAGGCGGGCATTCACTCGGGCGATTCGGCCTGTTCGCTGCCGCCCCGCTCCTTCTCCAAGGAACAGATCGATCTCCTGAAGGACGAGACGCGCGCCCTTGCCCGCGCGCTGAAAGTCGGCGGCTTGATGAACGTCCAATACGCGATCAAGGACGGCGCCGTTTATGTGCTTGAAGTGAACCCGCGGGCGAGCCGAACCGTACCCTTTGTCGCAAAAGTCATCGGCGTGCCGATCGCCAAGATCGCTGCCCGAATCATGGCCGGTGAAACGCTCGCATCCTTCGGTCTTGAAGAACGCGAATTCGACCATGTGGGCGTCAAGGAGGCCGTTTTTCCGTTCTCCCGGTTCCCTGGCGTCGACACCGTTCTCGGTCCCGAAATGCGCTCCACCGGCGAGGTGATGGGCATCGATTTCGACTATCCCACGGCTTTTGCCAAAAGCCAGCTGGGCGGCGGCACACGCGTGCCGATTTCGGGGACGGCCTTCGTCTCGGTCAAGGACGCAGACAAGGCGCGCATCCTCGAAACGGCGCAAAACCTTGTCAAACTGGGATTTGATATCGTCGCGACAGGTGGCACACAGCGCTTTTTGGAGGCAAATGGCATCGAGGCGAAAAAGATCAACAAGGTTCTCGAAGGCCGCCCGCACATCGTCGATGCCATTAAGAACGGCCAGGTTCAGCTTGTCCTCAACACAACGGAAGGCGCAAAGGCGCTTGCCGACAGCCGTTCGCTCCGTCAGGCCGCACTCTTGAATAAAGTGCCATACTACACCACACTTGCAGGAGCCATCGCGGCGACCCAGGGGATTGAAGCCTATGCCTCCGGATCATTCGATGTGCGTCCGCTGCAAGCCTATATGAACCGGAGCGACACCTGACGCCTCGAGACTTGGCTGACGGGTAGAAACATTTTCCAAAGAACCGCGCTCGAAAAATCCCTGGGCTCCCATCCAAAAAACGTAACGGCAAGACCACAGGAAGACGTAGATGGAAAAGATTCCGATGACCGCTGAGGGTTATGCTGCCATCGACGCAGAGTTGAAGCGTTTGAAGAACACCGAACGCCCGCGGATCATTCAGGCGATTGCCGAAGCCCGCGCCCATGGCGATCTTTCTGAAAACGCCGAGTATCATGCGGCGAAGGAAGCTCAGGGCATGAACGAGGCGCGCATCGCCGATTTGGAAGAAACCCTTGGCCGCTCCGAAGTGATCGATGTCACGAAACTCACCGGCGAGACGATCAAATTCGGCGCAACCGTCACTCTTGTGGATGAAGATACCGAAGAAGAGAAAACCTATAAGATTGTCGGCGAACTGGAAGCCGACGTGAAGATAGGCAAAATCTCGATTACCTCGCCCATTGCCCGTGCGCTGATCGGCAAAGGGGCGGGCGACAGCGTCGAGGTCTCAGCACCAGGCGGCCACCGCTCCTACGAGGTGCTTCAGGTGGCGTTCGTTTAAAACGAAAAAGCAGAAAGTAGA
>JAKSCL010000044.1 GCA_022360615.1 Hyphomicrobiales bacterium | reverse complement strand
ATGCCGCGGTCGGTGAAATAGATGTGGTTCGCCACCTCGCGGGCAAAGCCCATCTCATGCGTCACCAAGATGCAGGTCATGCCCGCTTCGGCAAGCTCGCGGATGGTGACAAGGACCTCCTTCACCGTCTCCGGGTCAAGCGCGGCCGTGACCTCATCGAACAGCATCACATCCGGCGTCATCGCCAGCGAGCGGGCAATCGCCACGCGCTGCTGCTGACCGCCCGATAACTCGCCTGGATAACTGTCCTCCTTGCCTTCAAGCCGGACCTTTTTGATCAGCGCCCGGGCCCGCGCTTCAACCTCCGCCTTCGGCTCCTTCAGCACCTTAATCGGCGCCATCATGATGTTCTCAAGCGCCGTCTTGTGCGGAAAGAGATTGTATTGCTGAAACACCATGCCGACACGCTTGCGCAGTTCCAGCTTGTCGAGAGCCGGATCGTGCACCTCGATGCCCTCGACCGTGATCGAGCCCTGCTGGATGTCGTTGAGCGCATTGATGCAGCGGATGAAGGTCGATTTGCCGGAGCCGGAGGGGCCAATCACGCAGACGCACTCGCCCTTCATGACGTCCATGGAGATGCCCTTCAAGACCTCAAGATCGCCAAAGGATTTGTGCACGTCCTTGGCGCTGACCATGGGCTGATCGGGTGTCCATTCGCTCGCGGCACTCATGGGGCCCGTTCCTTCTTCCACGTCTTAGAGTTTTACCGCGAAGCGGCGCTCGAGTGCGATCGTCCAGCGTGCAATCGGGTAGCAATAGGCAAAGAAGATGAGGAGCGCGAAACCGAAGAACGGCACCAACAGTTCCGGGTGATTGTCCTCTGCTTCAATCGCCTGACGCGACAGCGTCACGATTTCCTCAACGCCGAGCAACGAGCAAAGAGGTGTCGCCATGGTCAGGATCGCATACCAGTTCATCCATGGCGGGATCATCCGTTTGAAGCACTGCGGCAGGATGATCTCCCACAGCGTCTGGCGCCGTGAAAAACCAAGCGATTGCGAAGCTTCCCACTGACCGGAGGGAACGGACTGCACAGCGCCCCGCACGACTTCGGCGATATTGGCCATGATCGGCAGGGAGAGGCCGAAGACAGCCTTCATCCAGGCCGGAATGGGGATGATGAAACCGAAGATCTCGATCTCGAATGGAAACGCCAAAAGCACGATGAACAGGAGTACGAGCCAGGGCGAATTCCTGAAAAGCTGGGTGATGAAGGCGGCCGGATAGCGGACGAACGCGCTTGGTGAAATCTGCATCAGTCCGAGGATCGCGCCCGCTGCCGTTCCGATCGCCATCGCAAAAAAGCTGATGAGGATGTTGAAGAGGAAACCCTGCTGGACGACGAAGGGGATCCATTTCCAGAGCGCGGCAAAGGCCTCGCCATAGGTGTAGTTGCTTTGCGCATGCGCAACCGCCGGCCAAAGCGCGATGACGGCAAAAAGCGTTAGCACATGCCAAGCGTTCAGCCGCGCCACCATGCGGGTCAGCATGTAGGGATCGTGAGCCGCACGGCCTTGCGGGTCGAAGGGTTTAAGGACGGGAAGGTCGGTCGCCGCCTTGCCGTCAATGCCGGGGATCGGACGCGCGCTCATGCGGCCGCTCCATAGCCCGGGATTTTCATTGACCGTTCCCAGCGATGCATGCCGATCACAAGGATGCCGACCAGCACGATGTAAACGACGAAGAGAAGCAGCATCGTCGGATACTGGGCGCTGGGATAGTCGTTCCAGATGGAGACGCTTTGATAAAGCAGTTCCGGAACGGCAATCGCAAAAGCCTGCGTCGTCGTCTTCACGAGATTGACGAGGTTGTTGTTGAGCGCGGGCAGCGACACCCGGAAAGCGAGCGGCAGAACGATCTCGGTATAGGTCTGAAGCCGGGTGAAGCCGAGGGAACTCGCCGCTTCCTTCGTGGATTCCGGCACGGCTTCGATGCCCGCCCGGAAGATCTCCACGTTGAAAGCACCCGCAAAGAAGGACAACGAGATGATAGCCCAGCCCACATTGGAAATAATCGGCTCCTGAAGCCAGCCATCGGGCGAATAGGTGGGCGTGAACTGGCCGAGCGCAAAGAAGAAAAAATAGAGCTGAACAAGGGGCGGCGTATTCCTGAAGAACTGGATGTAACCCTGGACAAGACCTCTCAAGAGCCGGTTTGGCGAACCTTGCGCCCAGGCCCCAACAACACCGATCACCACGGAAAAAAACACGCAAGCCACCGAAAGGACGAGCGTGTAGTAAAGGCCCCTGACGATGCGCGCCCATTGGACGGGATCGTGAAAGAAGATGAAATTCCAGCGCGGATGATCGTCCGCAAGCACGCGGAAAAACTCGGCAAAACCCTCGAGCACTCACTCCCCCTTGTTAAAACCGGCAACCCTCTGAGGTTTGCACAGAAGAAAGGCCGGGGATCGCACTCCCCGGCCCTCCGCATGGTTTTTTACTGGTTCGCGAGCCAATCGCCGTATTTGTCTTTCTTGTCGGCCAGGAACGCGGTCGGCTGGATGCCCCACTTCTTCTCCAGCTCGATCAGTTCGCCCGACTGAAGCATGTTGAAGACAACACCCGACATGAAGTTGCCGAAGATGCAGTTCTTTTCAGCAAGCGGGACGGCGAGGCCCCAAGGGTTATCATCTTCGGAGTTCAGGGGCATTTCGAAGTCGTCCCAGTTGCCGGAGGCGAGGTCGGAGCCGATGGATGAATCGTCATAGACCCAGGCGATGCATTTTCGGTCGCGCAATGCTTGCTTGGCTTCGGCGTTACCGGTGAAGGCGACCACTTCCGCGCCATAGCGCTCCGTTACGATCTTGTTGTAAAAGGCTCCCTGCTTGCCGCAGACCGGCTTGCCGCGCAGGTCTTCCCATGACGAGATGCCAAGGGCCTTCGGTGCAAGAACGTTCGTGCCGGAGGTGTAGTAGTTCGGCTGGATGATACCGACGATTTCGCGCCGGTCCGGGCGGTCGGACATGGTGGCGATGAACATGTCGGTCTTGCCCTGCTCCAAAAACTGCATCCGGTTCGACGATTGGACGGCGACAAGCTCCAGTTCAACGCCCATGATCTCGGCCACTTTCTTGGCCATGTCGATCTCCATGCCGACAAGATCGCCATTCTCGCTGCGGAAGCCCCATGGCTTGTAATCGGCCTTCACGCCGACCACGATCTTGCCGCGCTCCATGACCTTGTTCCAGGTATCATTGCTGCACTCAGCCGCGAGCGCTGCGGTGCTCGATGCGGCGAATGCGAACGCCACCGTCGCCGCCACCGTGTTCTTCAGTGCACGTTTCACCCGTTTCATTCCCATGTCCTCTCCTGCATGACCGTTGTCGATCAAAGTGCCAATGCATTCAATACTTCCCGCATCGCCCGTTCATTGGCCGTCGGGCGATGCGGTCCAGGTCTCCCCGATCGCGTTTCTGATATCCTCCACCCCTTGAACACGCGAAACGGCGGAGCTTCCCGCCCGGATCATGAGCATCCCAATGAGGATCTCCATGACCAGGAGCGAAGAGATGTGAGACGGAAAAAACTGAGGGCTCTCAGAGGGCGCGAGCACCACGTGATCAGCGAGGACCGCTAACGGCCCGCTACGGTCGTCGGTAATGGCAAGCACGCAGGCCCCGCGCTCACGCGCCATCTCCGTCAGCTTAAGGGTCGTTGCCGCGAACGGTGTCATCCCGAGCGCGATGGCAGCCGACTTTTTCGAAATGCCCGCCATATGGGCGGCAGCACTTGCCGTTGTGTCGCCAACGCAAAACCAGTTATCGAACGCGATACCGGCCACATAGGCGAGATAGCGCGCAAAGGGGGCCACACTCAGCGACCCGATCACCAAAACGCGGTCGGCCTTTGCGATCCGGTCAACGGCACGGCGCAGATCGGCTACATCAAGCTCCGCTAGAAAGGTCTCTATATTGTCCAGAGCGGCGCGCGATTGCTGAAAGGCGAAGGGAACGCGCTCGCTCTCGGCCATACCGCGACCGGCAGCCTGGAGCGCCTTTGCCTTTTGCGCAAGCGAGAGATGCCTATGGCGGGTGGTGGCGCGGCAGGTTTCCCTTAAAGCGCTGTAATCGTGAAAACCCAAAGCGCGGGCGAGCCGTGACATGGTCGGTGGCGCGACCTCGATCTCTGCCGCCACGCTACGCAGCGAATTCATCGCGATCTCTTCGGGATGATCGAGAACATAGCGACCCGCTTTTTGAAGTTGAGGACTAAGAGCACTCAAACGTCCCGATAGATCATTGGAGAACCGTGTGCGGTCCATGCTGCGCCTACCATGCGCTGTTCGTTATGTTTCATCCGACCATATTAAGTGAAACAAATGTCTGCTTCCGGATCAAGCGCGATCATTGTGCATGGCGTGATGTAATTCCAGCCAACGTCCCAAAACACACCCTCACTGCTGACCGCCTCAACAATTCCCCTGCCTCCAAACTTGCATCTGGTTTTGACCCATGATAGATTATGCATAATCGATAATGCATAATAAGACAGGTGGAAAGTGTTTCACAGCAAGAAAGATGTCGCGAAGGCCGTACTGCGCGATGCGATCCTGACCGGGCGCTATGGGCCGGGGCAGTTCCTCAGGCAAAATGACATTGCCGCCGATCTCGGCCTGTCGAGCACACCGGTACGCGAGGCCTTTTCGGAACTGCAGGCAACCGGCCTTCTCGTGCACGAGGCGCATCGCGGGTTCAGGGTCGCGAGCCTCGATGCCGGGCGTCTGCGCCAGATTTATGCCGCGCGGCGCATCATCGAGGTGGAAACCGCCCGGCTTGCCGTGCAGCACGCCGAAGATGACGCTCTCGCCGAACTCAAGAACCTGCTGGAGGACATGAAGCGTCACAGGGCTTCGGGCCAGATGGACCGGATGATGCTGACCAACGACACTTTCCACCGCACGTTGTTTGCTCAAAGCGGCAATCCGTTTCTGGTCGATGCGATCGAGCGGCTTTGGAACAGTTTTCCGCGCTTCTTGCCCTGGACGGTCGAAGGCCGCCAGGAAGCTTCGCTTGCCGAGCATGAGCGGATCATCAAAGCGCTCGCGGCACGCGACGGGGATGCGATCGCCCGTGCCTATGAGACCCACATGGACAATGCACTCAAGATCTTCCTCGATCTGGCTGTGAAATTCGCAGACGGCGCGAAAGTATAGGAGCCGATGATGGATCAGGCGCTTAGAAACGCCGCGGACGAATTCCTCATCCGGTTTGGAGGCGACAAGTTCGACAACCTTTTCACGCGCGCCATAGGCTCGGTCGTCGTTGACGATACAGGCCGCGAGATCCTCGATTTCACCTCCGGGCAGATGTGCTCGACCATCGGCCATAACCATCCCGCCATTGTCGAAGCCATGGCCGAGGCCGGGCGGACCGCCGTTCACATGTTCTCCGGCATGATCCCGGAAGCCGTTGCGCGCCTTGGCAAAACACTTGCGGAAGAGTGGCTTCCCGCGCCGCTTCAAAAATCGCTGTTCGTCAATACCGGCTCTGAAAGCAATGAGGCGGCGCTGCGCATCGCTAAGCTTCACACGGGCGGCTATGAGGTGCTTGCACTTGGCGGCTCATGGCACGGCGTCACGGCGGGCGCATCATCGGCCTCCTTCGCAAGCGACCGCAAAGGGTACGGCCCGGGCGTTCCCGGCGTCTATCTGCTGCCTGAGCCGAACAGCTACCGGCCGCTTTTTCCAGAGATGACGCCCGAGGACTCCGCGCTCGCCGGGCTCGAACTCGGGCTCAAAATGTTCGACATGCAATCGCGCGGAGGCCCCGCCGCCATCATCATCGAACCCGTCATCAGCGCCGGCGGCATTCTTGTGCCGCCAAAGCGCTTCATGCAGGCCTTGCGCAAAGCCGCCGATGAGCGCGGCATGCTTCTTATTTTCGACGAGGCGCAGACGGCATTCGGGCGGATCGGCGAACCCTTCGGCGCCACCCATTTCGGGGTAACGCCAGACATCATGACGGTCTCAAAAACGCTTGGCGGGGGCCTGCCGCTTGCGGCCACCGTCACCAGCGCGGCAATCGAGCAATCGGCGCACGAAAAGGGCTTCACCTATTACACGAGCCACGTGGCCGATCCTCTCCCCGCACTGGTCGGCCTTGCGGTGCTTGAGACCATCCAAACCGAGAGGCTGATCGAAAGAGCAAGAGAAATGGGCGCCTATCTGCGGGCGCAACTGGATGAGCTTCAGCAGCGCCACGAAGCCGTCGGCGATGTGCGCGGTCTCGGTCTCCTCCTTGGTGTCGAACTGGTCACCGACCGCCATTCGAAAACACCGAACCACCGGCTCGGGGCGCTCACAACCAATCGCTGTTTCGAGCTTGGCCTGTCCATGAACATCCGCCGCCGGCCCGAGCGCGGCGCCGTCTGGCGGATCGCGCCGCCGCTTACCGTTTCCCGCGACGAGATCGACCGGGCGATTGCCATTCTCGATCAGGCGCTTATCGAGAGTGTCGATGCCCTGTCGCGGAGCGCGGCGTGATGACGGGCCGCCCCGCTCTTCCTGATCGCGCTTCGGTCATCGTCATCGGCGGCGGCGTGATGGGCTGCTCGACCCTCTATCATCTGGCGAAGCGCGGCGTCACGGACGCCATTCTTCTTGAACGCAATCAGCTCACATCCGGCACGACCTGGCACTCCGCCGCTCAAGTGAGGGCATTGCGCTCGACCCGCAACATGACGGAACTCATCCGCACGTCCATTGCGCTTTACTCCGAGCTTGAGGAGGAAACCGGACAGGCAACCGGCTGGATCAACAAGGGCTCCTTGTCGATCGCGACCAGCGAAGACCGGCTTACCCACATCAAGAGGCAAGAAGCGCTCGCAAGGCTTTTCGGCGTCGAGGCGGCAAGCATCTCACCGGGCGAAGCGAAGGAACGCTGGCCGCTGATGAACGCCGACGATGTGATCGGCGCCGTCTTCTCGCCCGGGGATGGCCGGGTCAGCCCGTCGGACCTCTGCGCCGCGCTCGTGAAGGGGGCGAAAGCCCGTGGCGGACGGATCTTTGAGGAAACGGGTGTCACCGGCATTCTGACCCGCCGTGGAAGGATCGCAGGCGTCGAGACAACGCAGGGCACGGTCCGTTGCGACGCGATTGCGCTCACGGCCGGTCTTTGGAGCCGCGAGGCGGCCGCTATGGCGGGTATGGCGGCACCCATCTGGGCATGCGAGCATTTTTATCTCCTTACCAAGCCGGTCGAGGGGTTGAGCGGCAATGTCCCCACCCTTTCCGACCATGATGCGCACCTTTACATCCGCGATGATTCCGGCGGGCTTCTGGTCGGATGTTTCGAACCCATGGGCAAGCCGATCGCGCCGGAGACCCTTGGGCATGATTTCGCCTTCCAGCTTCTTCCCGAGGATTGGGGCCATTTCGAACCGATGATGCTGAACGCGCTGCACCGCTTGCCGATTCTCGAAACGGCGGAAGTGAAAACGCTGCTCAACGGGCCCGAAAGTTTCACGCCGGACGGATCGTTTCTCCTTGGCGAAGCAGCGGAGACACGCGGGCTTTTCCTCGGCTGCGGCATGAACTCCGTCGGGGTCGCAACCGGCGGCGGCGCGGGCATGGCGCTGGCGCACTGCATCACGGAAGGCCGCACGCCCTTCGATCTCTCCGAAGTCGACCCGAAACGCTTTCCCGGTTGCTTCAATGCGGCTGAACACCTTGCTGCCCGCGTGCCTGAAGTGCTCGGCAAGCACTACGAAATCGCCTATCCGGGCCGGCAATGGCAGACCGCGCGGGGGCTCCGCACCCTCCCGCTCCAAGACGTCTGGCAGGCGGAGAAGGCGCATTTCGACCAGGTCTATGGCTTCGAGCGCCCACTCTATTTCGGCAAAACGACCGAGCCGCGCCTTCGCTTCGGCAAACCGGACTGGTTCGAAGAGGTTGGCCGTGAAGTGGCGCTCGCGCATGAGGGCGCTGCCCTTTTCGACCAATCCACCTTCGGCATGATCCGCGTTGAGGGACCGGACGCGGAAAGCTTCCTCAACCGCGTCTGCGCCAACGACATGACACGGCCGCCGGGCCGCGCGATCTACACCGCGATGCTGAACGCGCACGGCGGTTTTGAAAGCGATCTGACGGCGCTCCGGCTCTCCGATGAGTCCTATCGCCTCTATGTCGGAACGGCCGCCATCCGCCGCGATATAGCCTGGCTGAAACGGCATCTGGACGACGGCGAGCGGGTGACGCTCCAAGATGAAACCGGGGATTTCGCGGTTCTGGGTCTGATGGGGCCGAACGTGCCCCGGCTGCTCGACACCATCGGCGCGGGCGACCTCAACGCCATCTCCTATTTCAGCCATGCGGAATGCGAGATCGCCGGCGTCAAGGCACGCTCGGCACGGCTCTCCTATGTCGGTGAGTACGGCTTCGAGATTACCTGCAGGCGCGGCGACGCGCGTGCGCTTTATGACGCGCTTTATCAGGCAGGGTCGCAGCCGGCGGGCCTCTTCGCCCAGACCGCGATGCGCATCGAAAAGCGTTTCCTCGCCATGGGCCATGACCTCGACGCCGATATCACACCGGTTGAAGCCGGGCTCACTTTCGCGATTGACGACAAAAAGCCGTTCATCGGCCGTGATGCAGTCTTGCGCTGCCGCGAGGAAGGCGGCGAGAAAACCATCGTCTCCATCATTCTCGACGATCAAGGGGCGGTGCCGCTGGGCGACGAGCCCGTTCTCGATGGCGGCCGGATTATCGGCAAAACCACATCGGCGGCCTTCGGCTACCGCATCGGTTCGCCCGTCGCATTGGCGCTCGTCGAACGAACCTCAGCGATGGAGGGCAACACACTGGCCATCGACATCGCAGGCGATCATGCGTCCGGCCTCGTGACGCTCGAACCGGTCTTCGATCCCACGGGCGCACGCATGCGCCTTTCAAGTCCCGGGACAACACAGGCGGCCTGAGCGCCACGTCGTTGCTTTTGCTGAACGCATTCGCGGGACGAACTGAGCGCCCGTTCTTGTAAGACGCAGCTCAATCGATGAGTTGTAGGCATCGCCCCCGCGAAAGGGGTCAGTCCCGCAGCCATTGCACGATCTTCGTCCACGCTTCGCCGGATGGACCGGTGGTGCGCTCGCCCAGTTTGACCGCCAAAAGCTGCATGGCCACCTTTGGCAGGGTGTCGGGCGCGATGAGCGCGCCGCGCTTGATTTCAGGCTGGGCAAGCGAACGCGGAACCCATGCGATACCCACGCCGGTTAGGGCAAACTGCAATGCGGCGGGCGTGAGCGCCGTCTCCAGCCGTGTTCTGATCCTTGCGATATTCGCGATGCCGGGGAAAACCAGCCGGCGCTGGACATCACCGAAGAATACGTCCTCCGGGTAAGCGACAACGGGAATCTCACCTTTCCGGAACTCTTCATTGAGCCTGTCTATCTTTGACGAGGCAAAGACCGGGATCAGATGCTCCGAACCGATCGGCGCAACATCGAAGAACTCGATGCCAGGCAGCGGATCATGCTCGGCGACATCGTAAACGAGAGCCAAATCCACTTGTCGCGTGATCAAAAGCGCAAGGCATTCGTCGCGGTTGGCCGAGCGCAGCCGGATATTGAGATTGAGCCCTGCGAGACGCTCAACAACCGTGGGGGCTGTGGCCGTTGTGATGGCATGCTGGCCCACAAGAACGAGGCGCCTGCTGACGGCGCGCTCACCCTCCTGCAATGCGGCCTGCAAATCCCTCAGCTCACCCGACAGCGCCCTGATGCGTTCGACCTGCTCAGCGGCATTCGGCAGAAGCTTCACGGGGCGGCCGCTCCGGTCGAACAGGGCCGCGCCAATGGTCTCCTCGATTATACGCAACCGCCGCGAAAATGCCGGCTGCGACACGTGCCGGCGATCGGATGCCGCCTTCAGCGAGCCGAGATCGGCGACAGCGAGAATGTCTTCGAGCCATTCAAGGCGCATGCAGCCCCCAAATAGATTGCAAAAAGCGCAACTTAACTTCGGATATTTGTATTTGAAATTGCGGAAATGCAACGTTCACAATGGTCGTTGGAATGGAGATACATATGCAGCTCGCGCGTTTCCCAAGGATCAGACTGGCCCATCTGCCGACCCCGCTTGAACCGCTTGACCGGCTGTCAGCGGCACTTGGAGGACCTGAAATCTGGATCAAACGGGACGATTGCACCGGCCTTTCGACGGGCGGCAACAAAACCCGCAAGCTCGAGTTCCTGATGGCGGAGGCTGTTGCACAGGGTGCCGACATCGTTCTGACCCAAGGCGCCACGCAATCGAACCACGCGCGCCAGACGGCGGCCTTCGCGGCCCGCCTTGGCATCGACTGTCACATTCTGCTTGAGAACAGGACCGGGTCGAATGACCCCAATTACAACGTTAACGGCAACGTTTTCCTCGACCATCTCCACGGCGCCACGATGGAACGCTGTCCCGGCGGCATCGACATGAACGCAAAGCTGGCCGAAGCCGCGGAGCGGTGTGCGGCCGAGGGCCGCAAGCCCTACGCAATCCCCGGCGGCGGCTCGAATCCTACCGGGGCGCTTGGCTATGTGGACGCTGCATTCGAACTTGTGCGCCAAGCCGATGGAATCGGTCTTAATATCGATCATCTCATTCACGCCACCGGCAGCGCCGGCACGCAGGCCGGCCTGGTCGTGGGTCTCAAGGCTGTGAATGCCGGTATCCCGCTCCTCGGCATCGGCGTGCGGGCGGAGCGCAAAACGCAGGAAGAAAATGTCTACCGTCTCGCATTGGCTACTGCGGACACGCTTGGCCAGCCCAACCTTGTCAAGCGCGAGGACGTGGTGGCCGACACCTCTTATGTGGGGCCGGGTTACGGCCTCCCGACTCCCGGCATGATCGAGGCGGTCGAAATGTTCGCACGGCTTGAAGGCATCCTTCTCGACCCGGTCTATTCCGGCAAGGGCGCCGCGGGCCTCATCGACCTGGTGCGCAAGGGCCGCTTCAAGAAGAACGAAAAGGTGGTTTTCCTGCACACGGGCGGATCGGCTGCGCTGTTCGGCTATACGGCCGTCTTCGGCGAACCGGCAAGCGTGGCCGCCTAATTGAGACGACCATCAGCAAAGGAAAAGGGGAACACATGAGAGAAACACGTGCATTTATAGAAAGGCTTCCATCCACCTTCCGGGCCGTTCTCGGCGCGGGCGCGCTGGTCGTGGCATTTGGCTCAACACCGGCCATTGCACAGGAACTGACGGGAACGCTTGCCAAGATCAATGAATCGGGCACGATCCTCGTCGGCCACCGCGAGACTTCGATTCCGTTTTCCTGGATCGATTCAGACGGCGGCGATCCCAAAGGCTATTCGATCGACCTGTGCATGAAGGTCGTCGACAAGGTGAAAGAGGTGCTGGAAAAGCCGGATCTGAACGTCCGTTTCGTGCCGGTGACACCGCAGACCCGCATCCCGCTCCTCGCCAACGGCACCATCGACATCGAATGCGGCTCGACCACCAACAAGCTGAGCCGTCAGGAGCAGGTCTCCTACCTGCCGACCACCTTCATCACCGGAACGAAGCTCCTGGTGAAAAAGGATTCCGGCATCGCACAGCTCGAGGACCTTGTGGGCAAGCGCATCGCACTCGCCCAAGGCACGACCAATGAACGCGTCATCAAAGCCATGATCGAGGAGCAGAGCCTCGACATTGACGTTCTCAATGTCGCCGACCATGCCGAGGGCTTCCTGTCGCTTGAGACCGACCGGGTCGATGCCTATTCGACCGACCACATCCTGCTTTTCGGCCTGATCACGCGGTCGAACAGCCCCGAGGACTATGAGGTGGTGGGTGATTTCCTGTCCTACGATCCGTACGCGATCATGGTGCGCCGCAACGATGCTGACTTCCAACTTCTCGGCACGCGTGTCATTGCGGACCTCTTCCGGACGGGCGAGATCAAGGAGATTTACGCGAAGTGGTTCGAACCTTTCCCGACCAGCGACGCGGTCTCCGAGCCGCCGACGGACCTCTTGCAGGCCTCTTGGCGCATCAACGCCTTTCCCGAGTAAATGCGTAACCGCCCGGCGCTCGATGCGCCGGGCACCCACCGTCAAAGGCCGGGACCTTCATGGAATACAATTGGGACTGGGGGGTCCTCTTCCGGGAGCCCTATTTCGGCTGGATCATCGATGGCATCGGCTGGACCGTCACCGTATCGATAGCGGCTTGGATCATTGCCTTTACCATCGGCTCGGTGGTCGGCGTAGCGCGCACCGTGCCCGTGCGATGGGTGCGCAGCGCGGCCACCGTTTACGTCGAACTCTTCCGGAACATCCCGCTGCTTGTTCAGCTCTTTCTTTGGTATTTCGTGCTGCCGGAGGTGCTGCCACGCGAGTGGGGCTTGTGGATGAAACGGGAGATGCCGCTGCCCGAGGTCACCACCGCGATCATCGGGCTCGGCTTCTACACGGCGTCGCGGGTCGCCGAGCAGGTGCGCTCCGGCATCGAGGCCATCCCGCGCGGGCAGTCCATGGCGGGTTATGCGACGGGGCTCACCACCGTTCAGCTTTACCGCCATATCCTAGTGCCGGTGGCCTACAGACTGATCGTGCCGCCGCTGACATCGGAATTCCTGACGATCTTCAAGAACTCGTCGCTGGCGCTGACGATCGGCGTCCTTGAGACCACGGCGCGCAGCCGCCAGATCACCGAATTCACCTTCCAGGGTTTCGAAGCCTTCACCGCCGCAACCGTGATCTACATCGTGATCACACTGACAGTGACCGCTTTCATGACGGTCGTTGACGAGCGCGCGAAAATTCCCGGCTTCATCACCGGAGGGCGCTGAGCAATGACGTTCGATTTCGGCGTGATCGTCGACGCCCTCCCCTTTCTGATCCAAGGCCTCGGGCTGTCGTTCCTCCTTACGATCCTTGCGGCCAGTGGCGGCATCGTGCTTGCCGTCGTCCTGGCGCTGATGCGGCTTTCCGGCTACCGCTCGCTTTCGCTCATCTCGGCAGCCTATGTGAACTTCTTCCGCTCCATGCCGCTGATCCTTGTGATCTTCTGGTTCTTTTTTCTCGTGCCGCTCATCATCGGACGGCCGGTCGGCGGGTTTTATTCAGCGCTCATCGCCTTCACGCTCTTCGAAGCGGCCTATTACTCGGAGATCATCCGGGCGGGTATCCAATCGGTTTCGCGCGGCCAGATCGCAGCGGGTTATGCGACGGGTCTTACCTACGCGCAGACCATGCGTTTCATCGTGCTGCCACAGGCCTTCCGCAACATGACGCCCGTTCTCCTCACGCAAGGGATCGTGCTCTTCCAGGACACAAGCCTCGTCTATGTGGTGGCGCTGCGCGACTTCATGACCGCAACAACCATCGTCGCGCGTAATGAGGGCCGCCTGATCGAGATGTATGTCTTCGCAGCCGCCGTCTACTTCGTCATATGCTTCGCCGGCTCGCTCTATGTGCGCCGCCTTCAAAGGAAACACGGGCGATGATCGAGCTTCGCAACGTCGACAAGTGGTTCGACGATTTCCACGTCCTTAAAAACTGTTCGACCAACATCGCACAGGGCGAGGTCGTTGTTGTCTGCGGCCCCTCGGGCTCCGGCAAATCAACGCTGATCAAATGCGTGAACGGTCTCGAGCCGTTCCAGAAGGGCGAGATCACCGTGGACGGCGTTTCCGTCGGCGGCAAAAGCACCAAGCTGCCAAAGCTGCGCTCGCGGATCGGCATGGTTTTCCAGAACTTCGAACTCTATCCGCATATGACCGTGACGGATAACATCTGCCTCGCGCAGGAAAAGGTGCTGGGCCGCGGCCGTCAAGAGTCGGAGGAAAAGGCCATGACCCTTCTGACGCGGGTCGGCCTTTCCGATCAAGCGGCCAAGCATCCGGGCCAGCTTTCCGGCGGACAGCAGCAGCGTGTGGCGATTGCCCGCGCGCTTGCGCTCGATCCGATCGCCATGCTGTTCGACGAACCGACCTCGGCACTCGACCCGGAAATGATCAACGAGGTGCTGGAGGTCATGGTCGAACTCGCCGAGGAAGGCATGACCATGATGGTGGTCACCCACGAAATGGGCTTCGCCCGCAAGGTCGCGAACCGGGTCGTGTTCATGGATTATGGCGAGATCGTCGAGGATGCGGAGACGGAAGAGTTCTTCGGCTCACCGCGCAGCGACCGGGCGCAGCAGTTCCTTTCGAAAATCCTGCATCATATTTGAGGGTGGGTGAGCGCGGCGAATAAAAGCAACGCCGGCAGAGCCTTTGCTCAAAGGCTCTCTGGACAGCTTCCGGGCAGCGCGGAGAGCGTAAGGCCGAACCACCTCCGCCACCGTCGCAATGTCTTAACTGGATGGCTGGGGCGGGAGGACTCGAACCTCCAATCTTCGGTACCAAAAACCGCTGCCTTACCATTTGGCCACGCCCCAAAGCGTGCGCGGAGAAATCCGTTTAAAACATCCGCGATGCGACCGGCATATAGAGTGCCCGCCGCCCTGCCGCAAGCAGCGAATCCGTATCGAGACGCTTGCGGCAATCAAGGTGCGCCGTTATATACCGGCTTTCCGTTTTTTGAACCCCCTCCGGCACGTTGGGGTGAAGAAAAAACGGTCTGCCCATATCGCAGGCGACGTTTTGGCGTGTTAGCGTCAATGCTCCTGCGATTTGACATGGCGGAGTGTGGCGCAGCCTGGTAGCGCACCTCGTTCGGGACGAGGGGGTCGCAGGTTCAAATCCTGCCACTCCGACCATTCTTTTCAATGACTTAGGTTTTCGGGAAATCGGCCGCGGACGTAAAACGGACGCAAAACTCAGTCAAATTGTACCGCGCAAGATAGATGGCGTCAGAGGGGTTTTGCGGTGCCGCGTGCGCCCAAGAAACGCCCATGAAACCTAATCGCAAAATCCGTTGTCCGCCGCTACTGCGCCTCGCAGCAAAAGCATCAAGAACCCGTAGAGTGCTCGGAATTGCATGTTGTCGCCTGCAATGCCTATGATGGGAGCCAGGCTTCCGCTGCGGAATTGTCAGGAAAGCCGGCAGTTGAGGCGCCTCGTGAAGCTTTTCACCCGCCTTAAGCTGAGGCCTTCACCGCAAACCGGTCTACGGGCCCTTGAGATCGAACCGAGGCGATGGCGCAAAAGAACGGCGATAAGCTTAAGCTCTTCATTTCCTATTCGCGTCAGGACACCGCGGTCACCGATCAACTCGTCGCCGCGCTGGAAGATGCCGGGTTCGACGTCTCCATAGACCGGCGCGACCTGCCCTATGGCGAGGAATGGCAGGCTGAACTGGCTGACTTCATCAGGGCAGCCGATACGGTGGTCTGGCTCGTTAGCCCGGCATCCGCCGCATCGAAATGGTGCAATTGGGAGCTTGGCGAGGTTCAGCGGCTGAAAAAACGCCTTTTGCCGGTGAGGATCGGCGATGTCGGGCCAGAGGATCTTCCGGCGGCCTTGGGAAAGATCCATGTCCTCCCCGCCGAAAGCGTATTTGAGTTCGATGCGCATCTTGCCCCGCTCATTACCGCGCTTAACACCGACCAGGCCTGGCTGAAAGAGCACACCCGGCTCGGCGACCGCGCCCGGCAGTGGCTGGCAAAAGGCAAGAAGGGCGATCTTCTTCTTCGCGGAACCGCGCTCAGCGATGCTGAGGACTGGAAAGGGATACAGCCGAACGCGGCGCCGCCATCCGAGGAGATTCTTGACCTTATCCACGCAAGCCGGCGCGCGCATGGAAAGAGACAGCAAATCGCCGTTTTGGCGTCACTGGCCGTTGCGATTATCGCTGTCGCCTTGTCCCTTTTCGCGCTCATTCAGCGCAACGAGGCGCAGGAACAGCGCCTGGCCGCCATCGAGGCTGCGGAACGTGCGGACGAACGCCGGATCGAGGCAGAGGTGGCGAACGAAAAAGCCCAAGCCGCGCTTCGCACCGCCACTCAGACAGCAAACCGTCTTGTTGTCGACTTGGCGCGGAGATTTGAGAACAGCAGCATTCCGATCGAGGTTACACAGTCAATCCTTGAAGAGGCACGGAAGCTTCAGGCACATCTGTCGGAAAACTTTTCCAAAGACGAAGAGCTTGATGTGAGCCAAGGCATCGCGCTCAGTCAGCTTGGCGATACTTACCGGAAACGTGGTGACCTTGATGAAGCGCTGTCCCTTCATGAGCAAGCTTTGGCAATCTTTCGTGCTCGTGCCGCGCGCGACCCCGAAGACATGGGTTGGCGGGCTGATGTTGCATCAACACTCCGGCTTATTGGCCAGATCCATTTAACCTCCGGCGATATCGGCAAAGCCGCATCGGCATTCCAAGAAAGCCTGGACATAACCCGTGAGGTCGCCGCTCACAGTCCTGATAACATCGCACGGCAACGCGATGTGGCAACCAGCCTTATATTGCTTGGCGACATCCATCGAAATGCCGGTGATTTTCGAAGCGCGCTCAGCGCTTTTCAGGAGAGCCTCGAAATCGGACGCGCTCTCGCCGCCGACGCTCCTGAAAAAGCGGACTTGTTTGCAGGAATCCTCAGAAGCCTTCATGCCATCGGCAGCGTTTACTTGCTCGATGGAGACACAAAAAATGCTCTAAAGGCCTTTGGGGAAGGGATAAGCATTGCGCGCCCTCTGCTGCTTCAAAATCCGGGGAACACAAGGCTGCAACATGTTTTTTCAGCGGTTCTTAGCAAGACTGGCTTCACCTTATTGTCCTCCGGCAATGCAAACGAGGCGCTGGCTGCTTTTGAAGAGGCTTTGGATGTCTCACGCACTCTTTCAGCCAGCGACCCGGCAAACACCCTGTGGCAGGGCATTGTCATGAATAACCTTAGTATTATCGGCGACGCTCAATACCGAACCGGCAATATGGAAGGGGCCTTGGCTTCTTACAAGGAGGGCCTTGAAATTGCGCGGTCCCTAGCGCTTCACGACCCGGAGAACACAGAATGGAAGTTCGATGTCGCAGAAAATCTTCTGAGACTCGGGGATATTCATAGGCGTAACGATGACAAAGAAGCAGCTCTGCGCGCTTACAGGGAAGGCGTCGACCTTTTAGTCTCTCTCATCGCCCGCGACTCCAACCACACCGCCTGGCAATTCGAACTGGCCATAACCTACGACAAGATCGCATTGGTTAGCCCTACGGCGAATGCTAAACGTGACGCCTGGGCGCAAGCGCTTTCCATTCTTCAGAGACTTGAAAAGGAAAACAGGCTTACAGAGCCTCAACGGAACCATATCGGAATAGTCCGAGGGTCTCTCGCGCTTTTGGACGGCTAATCGCGACGAAGCCGCTCAACTGCCGCTTTTTCGCGCATTTAGCCCCTCAGAATATGGCTGACTCTCACTCCCGCACAGCGTAACAATTGAGAGTAAAATGAATATTTCCAGCACCGCTCATGTCGCAATTCAAGCAATATATCAAACACTCCCCTCATATCATAATATATACTGATAAACTACATTGATTTTTACTTCATCTAGACGCTTTTTCAATGACAAAAATATTTGATTACATCATCATTGCCCTGATCGCCCTCACGCTGATCACAGGGATATATGGCTGGCACAAAGCATTTTCACTATGTCCAGGCATCGCCGAAATGCATCCAAGCGTTCACTGTCCGGTGCAAATGGAGACATTTCGGGAAAAAATCGGCCCGGCAGTCTATTTCAGCCTCCATGCCTTCGGTCCATCCGACCTTTATCTTACACCGCCGAACGGATGGACGTCTTTTGCGCGTTTTGTGGGTGTCCTTGTCGTCTTTTCGGCAATCATCCGGGTCTTCCTTGCCTTTGCTTCCAACTGGCTGACGGAAATTTCGGCACGTCTAAAAAAGAACCATCTCGTTATTTACGGGCTCACGCCGCTTACGGCTGCGATCGCACGGTCGCAGGCGCTTAAAAAACGCCAGGCCATCGTCGTTCCCTTCGACGACGACAAGACCCTGACGCGGACGCTTGAAGGGACACCGAATGTCTTGCTGTTGAAACCTGCCAACCCCACTCTCGATCTGGTGCGAGTCGCGTCGGCCGACAGGGCCAGTGAGATCGTTTTCGGCGGGGGCAACGATGCCAGAAACCTGGCCATCGCAAGCGAAGTGATGGGCGCTCTGTCGGCACAAAAACCGCACGCTGCCAAGCGCACCCGAACGCCACGCGCCTTCGCTCATCTGAACGAGCCAAGTTTTGAGAATACGTTCGGATCGCTGCAGCCGGAGCTGCATTCTCTTGAGGTTATCAGCGAGGCCCAGCTCGGTGCACGGCGGATCGTCGTGGAACACGATTTTCTGGGATTGGCCCGTGAGAGGGCGCAAGACCGGGTCCACGCCGTGATTATTGGTTTCGGTGCCACCGGGCGCGCGGTGTTGGAAGAGATCGCTTTGACTTGCTGGGCCACCGATCTTGCCGATCCCATGGTCACTGTCTTGGATAAGAAGGCTACCCAGCTCAAAACGGCGTATCTCAACCAGCGCCGAGGAGCCGCCCGGGCAATCGAGGTCACGTTCGAGGACTTCGATGCCATACACGCAAATCTCGAAGACGAAACGGCTCTTCACCGCGCCGAAGGCCGTCACCCCCTCACCGCCATCGTCGTTTGCATTGGAGGCGACGACATCAACACCCTCGCCGTGGGCCGGCTGCTCGAACTCCAGCACGTTCACCTGCGGGCCCGCGCCATAATCTTCGTCCGCGAACGCCGACGCGGGAGCCCATGGAATACCCAAAGGGAACGTCTCGATCACGGTGTCGTCGACTTTGGCGCCGCCAGCGATCTTGCTCAAAAATGCAGTGTCTTCTGCAAAGGCTTCACAGCCCTTGCAGAGGTCATGCACGACGCCTGGCGCAGCACTCTTAAACCCGAAGATCCCCGGAACATCGCTTGGCCGGACGCGCCGCGATGGATGCGTCTCGCCAATGAACTCGCCGCAAATCATATCTACGCGAAACTGGGCTCCGCACGCATCGCCCCGGAGGATTTCCGGATCGATGTGACGAAGGTTCCAGCGCTGACCGATCATGCCTTTTCGAGAATCCGTTCGGACTTGGAACTCATGGCGCGCTTGGGCCGGGCCGAACATGCGCGATGGAAGGCGGAAAAGCACTTAAACGGCTGGCGTGCTCCAGATGATACGGGTCGCCCGGCTGGCCGGGATGATGAACGCAAACGCCACCCGCTGCTTACCCCCGCCAATGAACTTGAAAGCTCCGAAAAAGAAAAAGACCGTCGCCTGATCGAGGAACTTCTGAATCATGTTGCAACGGTGGAGAAAACATCCCGGGAAACCCAGGATGTCTGGCGCCCGATATTGCGTATTGGCTTTTTCGGTCCGCTTTCGCTCACCAAAGAAGCGCGTGAAAACCTGCGCCGGCATTTCCAGGAACTGGCCGGAAACACGCTGAAGCAAGATATCCGCGAATCCGCCGTTACACTTCTGACGCCCGGCGCACCGGGATTTGACCTTGCCGGACCACGCCTGTTTGCGGGCGAGGCCGTAAGAGTGTCGAAGCGTACCGTGCGTGTTCTCAGCGCCCAGGCAATGTCATTCGAAAGCCTTCAAGATGCAGCCGAAGATTATTGCGACCGTGACGACGCAGCCGCCGACCGGGCTGCACTGGCCAACGCAAAACATGTCGTGTGGAACTGTTTCGAGATGACGCCGCCAGATGTTTCCCGCGTCGATCTGCAGAACAATCAGGAGCTAAGAGAAACGCTGTTCCGCCGTGCTGCGGCATACATCGTTGAAAGATCCGACATCATCATATCGATGGGCTCGATTGACGATTTGAAACGATCGGGCAACACGAGCGAAGCGCTTTCATGGGCGCTTGGAAAACATCAAATCCCTCATGGTGTATCTTCGCTACCGGCATTCTGCCGGGGCGGCAGTCTTGGAATGGAACGGCGATTAATCGTCTTCAACAAGACTGGGGACGCTTTTGAATCCCGTGAAAGCCTTAGACTGTCATACGCGTAGAAGGGCTTTGTCCCTTAAACCACCCTGGGTGGATGGCACTCTCAATCAACCCGCAACAATCTCGAAATGCGCCTCGGTCGGCGGGGTGTTGACGCCGTTGATCGGCAGAATGTCCTGCGGGCAGGCGGAAAAGGCGACCACGCAATCGAGTTCAGCGCGCAGCACCACATAGTCGCCGGGCTTTGTCTGAGGCGCTTCGAAGGACAGCGCGCCGTCATCCGTCCAGGGGATATTCATGAAGAGATTGAGGGGCGACGGGCATTCGGGCGCCGTCAGCCCCAATTCGCGCATGCCGGCATAAAGGTTGTCGGTGCAGTTGTCGTGATAGTCGGTGCAGCCGAGAAGGCCGTAGCGCTCATTATCGCAGGCCGCCATCAGCGTGTCGTGGATGCCGTTCGTTGTGTCTTCCCGAAGGGTGAGGATGGGCCGGCGCTTGTTCGTGTAAAGATGGTCGCCTTTCACCGGCCGCAGCTTTGTCAGGGTCGCGCGGGTGTGCTCCATCGACATGAATTCGATGAGATGCCCCGCGACAAACGCCCATGTGTCAACCACCTGGCTGCCATGGGTGTTGATGACCTTGACCGCCTCGCCCTTGCGGACATGGGCCGCCTTTCCGCGCCGCGCCGGGATGGTGACGAGTGTGCTCATATCGATGTCCTTTCTATCCCGGCGCGTTCGCTGATACGCGGGCGGTCACCCACGCACGGATGGGAACAACCGCCAGCCGAGCGCTGTAATTGCGGCGGCCAGTGCGACCTTGGTCAGATCGCCCAGAATGAAGGGATAAAGTCCCCAAGCCAGAATCGGCTTGTCGGCGCCGAAGAGATAGGCGAGCCAAAGAAGGCCGGGGATATAAAGAACAGCTCCCGCCAGCAACATGACCGGACCGATCTTCGCAAAAGACCTGTCATAGCCGCGCTCGGCGAACCAGCCGACAATGCCAACGGCCATGACATATCCGACCAGATAACCGCCCGTCGACCCAAGCATATAGGGGATGCCGATGCCCCTTTCGGGCGTTCCCTGGAAAACCGGAAGGCCCATCGCGCCTTGCGCGATGTAAAGAAGAACGGTCAACGTCCCCAGCCGCCAGCCATAGGCCGCTCCAATCAGGAGAATCGCCGCAGTCTGCATCGACATGTGCACGGGCCAGAACGGGACTTTGATTTTCGCGGCAATCGTGATGAGCAATGCGCCCGCGAAAGCCAGCACAATCCATTTCAGTGCCGCGGCGGCTGCCGTTTCCGTCCGCCAAAGCCGTTCGCTCAGCGTTTCATAGGTTCCCTGCTCCACTGCCATCACCGTCTCCCGTTGTTGTGCCAACAGCCTCCTTTAGGCCGTTTGCCGATCATGCGGATTTTGAGGATAACATCCAGACTAGCGGCTCTTGGTGGCCCGAGCCATAAGCGCTGTTCATAAACGCCATTCCTTGAGGCCACAAGCGAGGCGGAGGCATTTTCGCCTGGAACCGGCCGCTCGTTGCCGCTTCCAGATGATACGAAGCAAGGACAATCCAATGGCCGATCACGATACCGTCGCTTTAGATCAAGCCTTTGAGGCCGAGGCGGGCAAGGCCATTCCGCTTTCGCCGCTAATCACGCGCGTGACCGCGCCCAATCCCGGTCCCTTCACGTTCAAGGGCACGAACACCTATCTGGTCGGCCGGGAGATATTGGCCGTCATCGACCCAGGGCCGGACGATGAGGATCACCTGAAGGCCTTGCTTCAAGCGATAGCCGGGCGCCCGGTTAGCCACATCGCCGTGACACACACCCATCGCGACCATTCCCCCCTCGCCGCGCGGCTGGCGCAAGAAACGGGTGCAACAGTCGCCGGATGCGCACCGCACCACTCCGCCCGACCGCTGCATCCGGGCGAGGTCAATCCATTCGGCGCATCGAACGATATGGACTACCAGCCGAACCGGACGTTGAAGGAAGGCGAGGATATCTCCGGCGATGGCTGGACGCTTGAAACGGTGGAGACCCCCGGCCACACCGCGAACCACCTCGTGTTCCGGCTCGCAGAAGAAAACGCACTCTTTTCAGGCGACCATGTGATGGGCTGGAACACGACGGTGATCGGTCCGCCGGACGGCAACATGCGCGCTTATCTGGCTTCGCTCGACAAACTGCTTCACCGGGACGAAGCGTGCTACTGGCCCGGCCATGGCGGCCCCGTCCTGAAGCCGAAGCCCTATGTGGCCGCCATCATCAAACACCGCCGCCAGCGCGAAGCGATGATCCTTGCCGATCTTGAGACCCATGGCCCGCAACGGATCAAGGACATGGTGCCCCGCGTTTATCCGGGGCTCGATGAGAAGCTTCTAGGCGCTGCCGCGTTGTCGACCTTCGCCCATCTCGAAGCGCTGATTGCCGATGGGCGCGCGACCGCGGACGGCCCCGCAACCCGTGACACGGTTTACCGGTTGGCGGTGTCCTGACCTCTTCAAATCCGCCGCGCTTCGCGGGTCTTTTCCTCCAGCACCCGGAAGAACGCCTGAATGCGGCGCGCGTTGGCCCCCATATCGTGACGGCCATAACGCGAGGCCGAACGCATATCGATCCGGCTGCCATCCGGGCGCGGCGTGATCCGGACGACGACATCGTCCTTGAAGCCGACGACGAGCGTCGTGACCACGGCTTCCACGACGAGGTCGCCCTCAATCGTCAGGCTTCGCCGCATGATCTCGCGCCGCGGATCGGGCACGGGAAGAGGAACGGCGTCGGGCTGCCGGCTGGAGTAGTCGGGATACTGACCCGGCAACTCGATCTTGTCGGTGAGTTCCCAGCCCTTTTCCTCCATTTCCGCAACAACGATGCCAAGCGCCTTGTCCGCGGGCAGACGCAAAACGAGAGGCTGGAGCTTCGGATAGGCCTCGCGTTGGATTGCGGCTGCCTCGGAACCCGGATAGGTGATGTGCGCGCCCGCCATGCGGCGGGCGCCTGCAAGCGCTTCAAAAGCGGGCGGGGATGCAGTGTCGGTCGTCACATCGTTGACCATGGGCAAGCGGAAGGTCACGGCCACTGCGAGGGCCGGAACGGCCAAGACGGCTTCGCCGATGATGAGGCCGCTGAACATGTTGGCCCAACCCTTCAGCCCGTCGACCCATATGCGGTAAAAGGCAAAAAGGGCGGCAATGAAACCCATCAGGGCGAAACCGAAGGACAGACCGGCCAGGTTGATGAGCGTCGGTGTGTCGATCTGGCCAAAGCGATGCAGTCCGACCGAGATCAGGAGGACCGGCACCGAGAAAAAGGCAAAACGCCGCCCCCAGCGCGCAAAACGCGTCTCGCGCTCAAACCAACGTTTCCGGCCGACTGCGTAATCAAGGCTCATGGCCGACTATCTAAGCGATAAACGCCACAAGGGCCAATGCTCCTGTCTCGGAAACGGCCCCAACTCCATTGGAATGGTTACCGTGGCCCGTCCACGGTTGGCAGCGTGTAGTCCGCAAACTGCTTGCGCAGTTCCGTCTTTTGTATCTTGCCGGTCGCGGTGGGCGGTATCTCATCGACGAAGACGATATCGTCCGGCAGCCACCATTTGGCGACCTTGTCCGTCATGAAACCGAGAATGTCCTCTTTCGCGGGGGACTTGCCGTCTTTTGCGACGATCACAAGGAGCGGACGTTCATCCCATTTGGGATGATGAAGGCCGATGACGGCCGCCTCGGCCACATCGGGATGACCGACGGCCAGGTTCTCGAGCTCGATGGAGGATATCCACTCGCCGCCGGATTTGATGACGTCTTTCGCCCGATCGGTGATGTTCATATAGCCGTTCTCATCAATCGTCGCGACATCGCCCGTATCGAAGAAGCCTTCGGCATCCAGCACCTCGCCACCCTCGCCCTTGAAATAGGCTTTGGCGACGGCCGGACCCTTGCATTTCAACCGCCCGAAGGTCTTGCCGTCCCAGGGAAGCCGGTTGCCGTCATCGTCCGTGATCTTCATCTCAACGGTGTAGAGCGAATGGCCCTGTTTCGTCTGAACGGCGTAACGCTCTTCACGGGGGAGCGCGGCATATTCGGGCTTCAAGGAACCGAATGTGCCAATCGGGCTCATTTCGGTCATGCCCCAGGCATGGAGCACATGGGCGTCCTGCTCCTCCTCAAAAAACCTTATGCTTGAGAACGGCACCGCCGAACCGCCAATCACGAGCCTTCTGAGCGACGGCATCTTCTTGCCTGTCTCTTGCAAGTAATGCTGGAGGCCGAGCCAGACGGTCGGTACGCCAGCCGACATGGTGACGCCGAACTCATTGATGAGGCTGCAAAGCGACTCGCCGTCGAGATTGCGGCCGGGCATCACCATTTCGGAACCCGCCATGGGCGCAGAGAAGGCGAGCGACCAGCCATTGGCGTGGAACATCGGGACGACCGGCATCACCACGTCCTTGACCGAGCAGCCAAAAAAATCGGCCATGTTGACCGACAGGGCGTGCAGCACATTCGAGCGGTGCGAATAAACAACCCCCTTCGGATGACCGGTCGTGCCGGAGGTGTAGCAGATCCCGCAGCCTGCGTTTTCATCGACTTCGACCCAGGCGAAATCGCCATCCGCACCCGTCACCCAGTCCTCATAGCAGATGGCGTTCTTGAGGCTTGTGTCCGGCATGTTCTCGCGGTCGGTGAGAACGATGAAGGCTTCGACGGTCTTCAGCGTCTCGGCAAGTTTCTCAACCTGTTCAACAAAGTTGAGATCCAAGAACAGCAGCCGGTCCTCGGCATGATTGATGATGTACGTGATCTGATCGTGGAACAGGCGCGGATTGACCGTGTGGTAGATGGCGCCAACACCGGTGATCCCATACCAGACCTCCATATGGCGGGCGGTATTCCAGGCAAGCGTACCGACCCGATCGCCCGCGCGGATGCTCATGCCGGCCAAACGCTGCGCCACCTTCAACGCGCGCTGCCGCACCGCGCCGTAGGTCGTCGAAACAATCGGGCCCTCGACCGAGCGCGTCGCGATGCGGCGGTCCGGATGGTTCCGGGCGGCATGGTCGATGATCGTGTGGCACAGGAGCGGCCATTCCTGCATCAATCCGCGCATGGGCATCGTTCCCTGATGTTATATTGGCGGCTTTGTTTTCGGCATTTTGCGGCTGAGACCCTGAATGTCCACCGGTACAAAGTCCGTGGGACCGCGCACCCGCTTTGAGATTGCCGCTTTGTGACGGGAACAAAAGGCGCCCATTCCCGCCAGGTCAGTGGAAGGGATGTGGAAAAACTGGGCAAAACCTCCAATACTCGTCCACATCCCATTCACAGGCCGAATGCCCAGCCGATCATTCGGATGAGCTTACCGTAAGCATTTGGAGTGGAAACACCATGGACCGGAAGAGCTTGGGCACCCTTCCCGATGATTTGCCCATCCCCGTGGATGACGGCGCGTGCGATCACCTGCCCGGACAGAGGCTGCCCGCTATCGCGCTACCGGCCACGACGGGAGGTCCAGTCGATCTGTCCCAACTGCCGCCTTCAACGGTGATTTACGCTTATCCGCGCACCGGCCTTCCGGACGAACCTCTGCCCGACGGCTGGGACGCCATCCCCGGCGCGCGCGGATGCACGCCACAGGCTTGCGATTTCCGCGACCACCGCTCGGAGTTATCGGCGCTTGGCGCCAACGTCTATGCGCTCTCAACCCAGGACACAGCCCACCAGCAGGAAATGGCTGAACGGCTTCACCTGCCCTTCCCGGTTCTGTCCGACGCAGACCTTGCGCTTGTCAAAGCGCTCCGGCTGCCAACATTCGATGTCGAGATCAAAGGCCGGGCTGCAACGCTCATCAAGCGGCTCACTCTGATTGTCCGGGATGGCGTGATCGAAAAGGTGTTCTATCCCGTGTTCCCGCCCGATGGGCACGCCAGAACGGTCATCACCTATTTGCGCGAAAATGCAGAATGAATTCGCTTTCGTGCCCATTCGGCCAAAACCGTCACCGTTGCGCAACGGTTCCACGGAAAACTTAGCTGTCACTTCACTGTGAATTGGTAATTTGCTCCAATTCATGCAGTCTTATCCGCGCGGCACTTCGAAGACTATTGGGCTGGATCATGACGATGCGAATTGGATTTTCGCAACTCAGTGAAGGTAAAGCTTTTCCGATCTTCGCAGCGGCCGCACTGGCACTTCTTATCGGTCTGACAACGCCAACACAGGCGCGCGATAGCGCGTCCACCGGTGAGGAAGCCGAAGCAACACAAGCCCCGCTGCAAATCGTCGTATCGCTGCCCAAGCAGCAAATGAAACTCTACCGCGGAACCGAGCTTGTAAAAACCACACGGGTTTCCAGCGGTAGACAAGGCTATTCGACACCGACGGGCGTTTTTTCGATCCTTCAGAAACGCCGCAGGCATTTTTCGAACCTCTACAACAATGCGCCGATGCCCTACATGCAGCGGCTCACGTGGTCGGGCATTGCCCTTCACGAAGGCATGGTGCCGAACTATCCGGCATCCCATGGCTGCATCCGCATCCCGCACGGTCATGCGCGCGAACTTTTCGGTCTGACGGAGCGTGGCGGGCATGTGGTCATTACGCGCGATGATGCCCAGCCCAGCTCCATCGAGCATGAAGCTCTCTTTCAGCCCTACGCTCCCGTTGAGACCGCCAGTCTTGCGCCGGACCGGGCCGGGGAAGCGGCCTATCATCATCTCGCCACTCTGGAAAAAGAGATTGGCAATTGGCGAAGCTATACCGAGCGGGCCGGAGACCCGGTCCGCATTTTGGTGACGCGCCGGACGGGCCGCGAGAAAAACATGGATGTGCAGCGTCTCCTTGGTGAGATCGGCTACGATCCAGGCCCGGTTGACGGCTGGATCGGCAAAAACACGATTGCCGCGCTTAAAGACTTCCAGGAAGACTACGGCCTGAGGCCCACCGGCGTGATCGATGCCGCGTTGATCGCCGAACTCCATGATGCAGCCTTTGCCGGCAAGCCTGAGCAGGGCCACATTTATGTGCGCCAGCGCTTTAAGGAGGTTTTCGACGCCCCGATTTCGCTCGACGATCCGGACCAGCCGCTCGGCACGCACATGTATCTTGCAATGGATTTCGAGGATGGCGACCGCGACGTTGGCTGGACCGCCATCACCGCTCAGCAGGCCGAGGGCATGACGCCGGAAACAGCGCTTGACCGCATCGGCGTTCCCGATGATGTCCGTCAGCGCATTGCCCTGATGCTCACGCCGGGATCGTCTCTCATCATTTCCGATCACGGACTGGGCAAGGAAACCGGAAAAGGCACTGATTTTGTCGTTCTGACAAAATAATGAGCATTTTTTGAGTTTCAGAGCGACGCAAACATCAATCGTTCCATTTTCTTGAACTAGAATTCCACCGCCAATTCCGGACGTTACGTAAAAAAAGGCGCACTCATTGCCACTTTTGCGTGTACGGTGGGTATACGGCGTAGTTTTGGGCGGTGTTCATTTTTTCTCTTGTTTCACGAAAACGTGTCCCCACATCGAACTCGTTCGCAACTGGAAGAGACGGAAGGGGTTCGACATGAAACGGAAGCTCGGTAACGCCGTTGGGGTTCTCAGCATCGCCGGAGCCGTTGCAGTCGCAGGGCTTGGCTTGAGCACCACCGCACAGGCTGACACTCTGGTGGTGACGCCGCCGCCATCCTATCAGATCGAGACAAAGACGCGCTCGCACACCAAGAGCACCACGCGGTCGACGACTGAATCGACAACCCGGTCGAATTCGGTAACAACGGTGCGCCCGCTCGGAAACAGCAATTCCGGTCACTCGCGCAATTATAATTACGGAAACCATTCCGGCCTCGTGAACAGCATCCTGAACGGCCTGAACAATTCGCAGCCGACCTACAACACGCGTCAGGAGCGCCCGCGCACGGTACACCGCGCGCCGCCGCCCCAGCCGCATTCGAGTGGCCCGCGGATGATCGACAACTATTTCAGGAGCCATGGCCTGGACGCCAACTAAACATCCACGGCACGCACGTGCCGACGCTTCAACGCGCGATCTGAAACGAGGGCCGGTTTTTCCGGCCCTTTCGTTTTTTGCGTCTCAAGGACACAGACCTATATCCAACGCTCTAATCAGTTTGGCGGAGACAATCCATTGAAGACCGTTTCGGTCATCATCAATCCGACATCAGGAATAGCCAGCGACGGGCATGCCGAGATTATCAAGGCGGCCTGCGAGAAACGCGGCATCTCCGTACTGGAGGTGTTTTCCGTGAACGGCAATTTCGATAGCGTTCTTCAAAAGGCAGAAAGGCTTACAGCCGACGGGGCGATCGTCCATGCGGGCGACGGCACCATAAGGTCTGCAATGGAAAAGCTTAGACAACCCGTTTTGCCGCTTCCGGGCGGTACCTTGAATTGGTTCTCGCGCGCAGCGGTCGGCGACGGCCATTGGGAACTCATCTTGAAGCGCGCGCTCGATACGCCAAGCATCCGCATGTTTCCGGCCGGCGAAATAAACGGTGAGCGGTTTTTTCTCTGTGCCTTGATGGGTGAAGCAGCGCACTGGCAAAAAAGCCGGGAAGCGCTTCGCGGAGGCCGGGTTACGGACGCTTTGTCGAAGGCCAAACACGCGTTAGTACGCAGCATTGCCCGGCATCCGATAACGGCAAATGGGCGAGCGGCAAAAGTCACCGGAGACACGGTCATCGCCTTCACAGCGACAGCAAGCGCCCGGCACGATGATTTCAGCACACTCGAAGTGGCTGCGCTCAATCACAGTTCAGCCCAGGATCTGCTGCGTCTGGGTTTCGATGCCATCACCGAAGAATGGCGAAACTCTCCTCAAAGCATGCTCTTCACAGAAACGGACTTCGAAGTGACAAGCACAAAGCGGATCGCCGTTCTGATCGATGGGGAATTCAGAACCGTTCCGGCGCAAGCAACCGTTACCATGCTCAAGGAGGCCTCACCGGTCTGGGGAGCGGCGTGAGTGGATATCGTCCACGTTTCCGACATCCATTTCGGGCGCGAGGACAAGCGGGCGCTCGCCGCCTTCGGCGCATATCTTGAGAAAACCCCGGCGGATTTGCTCGTCATATCCGGCGACCTCACCCAAACCGGCAGAAGAACCGAATTCAGGGCCGCGAAAATCTGGGCCGAGGGCCTCGGCCACAACCTCCTCGTTACGCCGGGCAATCACGATGCGCCCGCCATCAACGTCTTTTCCCGACTGCGCGGCCCGTATCTCAGGTACCGCCGCCATTTTGGCCGCAAGGAAACGGTGTCCACGCCGCTCGCAGCCATTGCCACCCTGAAGACCGCGCACGGCTTCCAGTTCCGGCTCAACTGGGCCCATGGCGCCATTCGCAGCAGCGATCTTGGGAGAACCGAAGCGACGGTCCGGAACTCAAAAGCTGTTTGGCGGCTTGTTGTCGCGCATCATCCGCTTGCCGATCCGGTCAATTCCCGTGTTCAGGGAAAGACACGCGGCGGCATGAAGGCGCTTGAGGCGCTTGCTTCGGCGGGAGCCGATTTCGTACTCACCGGGCACACGCATGAACCCTTCGTCGTGCCCTTTCCAAAACAGGCGCCGAAAATCGTGCTGGTGGGCGCTGGAACGCTTTCAGAACGCACACGCGACCACGCAGCCGCCATCAACCGGATCAAGCTTTCAGCCGAAAGCGCCTCAATCGAGCAACTGAGCCTTAGCGGGAGCACGTTCGACATCGTGGGCCGGTTCCGCTTTGCACGGACAGCTTTCCCGCATAGCGCCATTGCATAAGGCTCCTTTGACAAATCGCGGTAAAAGCCCGACCATCCGATTTGGCACGGGAACGCTGGTGCGCCATCGGCACGCCTTCACCATCGGCACCTCTTATGTCTTTAAGAGCGCCGGTGTCGCTAAGGTTCACGGACGCCCCTGACACCTGACCCTTGAACCTTAGCCAGCAACGGAGTTGACGCCGATGAATGCGCAGCACCAGCCCCTTTCCAACCTCGCCGTCCGCGATATCGAGACGGTGATCCACCCCTACACCAACCTTGCCACCCATCGCGAAACCGGCCCGCTCGTGCTTGAGCGCGGTGAAGGCGTCTATGTCTGGGATTCGAACGGCAACAAGCTGATCGAAGGCATGGCCGGGCTGTGGTGCACGGCGCTGGGCTACGGCAATGAGGAACTCATCGAAACGGCGACCGAACAGATGCGCCGCCTCCCCTACACGCATGTCTTCGGCGGCAAAAGCCATGACCCGGCCATCGAACTGTCGGAAAAGCTGAAGGAACTTGCGCCAGGCGAGATGTCGAAGGTGCTGTTCTGCTCCTCGGGCTCGGAAGCGAACGACACACAGATCAAGCTTCAATGGTACTATAACAACGCGATTGGCAAGCCTCAAAAAAAGAAGATCATTTCACGTATCAAAGGCTATCACGGCGTGACCGTGGCGTCCGCCAGCCTGACGGGCCTGCCCGCCAACCACGCCGATTTCGACCTGCCGATTGCAGGCATTCTCCACACCGACTGCCCCCACCATTACCGCTTCGCCGAGGAAGGCGAGACGGAGGCAGCGTTCGCCACGCGGCTCGCAGAGAGCCTTGAAAAGATGATCCTGGAGGAAGATCCAGACACGGTCGCCGCTTTCATCGCGGAGCCGGTTCTGGGCGCGGGCGGCGTCATTGTCCCGCCTGAGACCTATTACGAGAAGGTCCAGGCCGTGCTCGCCAAATACGATATTATGTTCATTGCCGATGAGGTGATCTGCGGCTTTGGACGACTTGGCACCATGTTCGGTTGCGAAGCCATGGGCATCACGCCTGACACCATGTCCGTCGCGAAGGCGCTTACCTCGGCCTATATGCCGCTTGCGGGCGTCATTCTGAACGAACCGGTTTATCAGGCGATGCTCGACGAAAGCCGCAAGATCGGCACCTTCGGCCATGGCTACACCTATGCCGGTCACCCGGTGGCGGCTGCTGTCGGTGTGAAAGCAATCGAGATCTATGAGCGCGAGGACATTGCCGGGCAGGCCGCCGCGAAGACACCGCTGTTCCAAAGCCGGCTGAAAGCCCTCGCTGACCATCCGCTTGTTGGCGAAGCGCGCGGGATGGGCATGATCGGCGCCGTCGAACTCGTTGCCGACAAGGCGACGAAACGAGCCTTCGATCCGAAAAAACTGGTCGGCGGCCAATGCGTGAAATATGCCCAGGATGAAGGGCTTATTCTGCGTAATCTCGGCGATGCGGTTGCCGTCTGCCCGCCTCTCATCATCACTGAAGACGAAATCGGTCTTCTCTTCGACCGCCTCGAGCGCGCGCTTGACCGGACCGAAGCATGGGTTGCTGAGGGCCAATTGCGGGCAGCCTGATGCGCATAAACGGTTCCTGAACGCGGCAATCAGGCCGGGATCAGGCCCGGCCTGCTTTTCTTCTCCCGTCAAACACAAGCAAAGCCGGTGTTTCCGTCATGCAAAGGGAGAAGACCAATGATCACACGCCATTTTGCAATCGCATTGACGGCGCTTGCGCTTTTCAGCGCCGCGCAAACAAGAGACACCTTCGCCGGAACGCCCTCGGCCAATGGCACAGGGGCCGAGGCTGGAAATTTTAGCGTCATCGCCGCTGCGCCGTCGCAAGCTTTGCGACGCTTCGCGGCGCATCCGCCACGTAACGCGCCAAAACCCGCAGGCTGGGTTGGTCTCAACCCGCAACCGGAACCGCCGACGGTCAATCGCCGCCTCAAGGGTGACCGGCTCGTGTTCTCACACTGACATGGAGGGTTGCCGGGATCGGTCGCGACACGCAGGACTTGCACGCCTCACAACATCTCGTGAACCGCCTCAATAATAGGCAATAACTCGTGAATCCGCAGGGGAAGACTTTCGTCGCATTTGCCGTAGTCCCGCCACGATTCAACACCCATCTTAGTATGGTCGTAAGAGTAAGTGTGAATCGTAAGAGTCCGGAACTGAGGACATAACAACAATGTCGGACCGTGAAATGCGTGAGCGTAAAGAAAGCACTGACCGCAAGTCGGATGAGCTGACCGTTCGGTATAAGGGTATCGGAATTCACGCCGTTGCCGCTGCTGCGCCTTATTGCGAGAAGCAGAAGACAGGCAAGACCGCCAGTCAGCATACTTCGCGCGCCCGCTACGATATTGAAGTCACTGACTGATCTTTCTGACGCCGCATCTCTATGATGTGACGCAGTCGATCAAGCAGGCTTCTCCATTTGAGTGCACGAAGAGCACTCAAATGGATGCGGGTGTGCGTGGAGTTCCCGATTAATTTGTTGAAATCGGGACGATTTCTCTTTGACCGGATACGAGCGGTACAACGGCAACCGCTTGGACACCGTGTCGCTCAAGCGTGAGATTGCCCCTAACGGGAGCGGCCAGGCTTGCACGTTCGATCTCCACAATACCCGCTTCCGTCAATCTCACGAAGCGTAGCGCCCGACGCGGTGCGTCCGGCACTCTCAATCGCGTCGCCCAGAACGGCATGGACATAACGGTCTGTGGGAGCCAGATAGCGCGCTGTGCGGATATCGCCCGAGGATGCGTGCCCCTTACCGCCATCCGGCAATGGGCGCGGGAGGTCTACGCTTTCGGCCATTACCCGCCTGTCCATAAGAGCACTGCCACCAGCCCGTAAAAGGCCGATACCGCCGCCGCGAAATGCATTGTCGACCCCGCTCTTTTTTCACCCCCTCAAGCCCGCGATTTTTGATAGCAAGAAGTAGAGGGCTGGACTGCTCACATTCGCGTAAATGGTCGAGCCATCCCTCACCCGGCGCCGGGCACCAGCAAGATCTCAGGACGAACCGCGTGATGCCAACCCAAACTCCGCGCCTCGGCGGCGAAGCCTGGTTTCTTCTCGTTGTTCTCTCGCTTCTGTGGGGCGGCTCGTTTTTCTTCACGGGTGTTGCCGTTAAAGAACTGCCGCCGTTTACGATTGTCGCATTGCGTGTGGGGATTGCGGCATTGGTTCTTCTGGCCATCCATGGGATTGCCCGCCGCGCCCTTCCAGGCGGCCTGCCTATCTGGCGGGCCTTTCTCATCATGGCCGTTCTGAACAATGCGATCCCGTTCACGCTCCTTGTCTGGGGTCAGACGCAGATCGCCTCGGGCCTTGCGGCCATTCTCAATGCGACAACGCCGCTTTTTACAGTCGTCGTCGCCAATCTGTTCTTACCGGATGAGCGGCTTACCGTTTTGAAACTGAGCGGGATTGCAGCCGGCATCGCCGGGGTCGCGGTGCTGATGGGCCCCGAAGCGCTCGCCGGTCTCACCGGCAATCTCTGGGCCCAGCTTGCTTGCCTGGGTGCGGCGCTTTCCTATGCTCTTGCCATCGTGTTCGGGCGGCGCTTCGCGGGTATGGGTCTCAGGCCGACGAGCGTGGCGACCGGGCAATTGTGCATGTCGAGCCTTGTGCTGCTGCCGCTCGCTCTTATCATCGACGAGCCTTGGATGCTTGCCACTCCCTCGCTGAGTGCCTCGGCGTCTATCCTCGCGATCGCCATTGCATCGACCGCGCTCGCCTATCTCCTCTACTTCCGCATCCTCGAAACGGCGGGCGCGACAAATGCCACGCTCGTAACCTTCATGGTGCCCCCGAGTGCGATCCTCCTCGGCGCCTTGTTTCTCGATGAGCGGCTTGACGCCAATCACTTCATCGGAATGAGCTTGATCCTTCTAGGGCTTGCCCTCATCGATGGCCGGTTGGCCCGCCGCCTGAACCTCGTCTCCACTAACGCCGGATGACGATCAGCCCGCCGGTCACAATCAAAGCGATCCCAGCCCAGACGATGGGAGCCGGACTATCGCCAAAAATGAAGAAACCGAGCGCGGCGCCGGAGACAAGCTCGAAATAAACGAGCGGCGATAAGGTTGAAGCGTCTGCAAAACGGAACGCCGTAATCGACAGGAAATGGCCTGTGATCGAGACAAGTCCCATCAGGGCGATCAGCCCCCACTGCATGGCGGTCGGCTGTTCCCAGAAAAGGATTGCGAAAGGCGACAGGAGAAGCGCACCGAAAAGGCATTGAAATGTAAGCGTTTCAAGCGGGCCTGAGCGCAGGGCCGCAGCCCTTGTTGCGATAATATAACCGCCGAACAGAAGGCCCGCGAGAAGCGCTAGCAGCAGGCCGGGCTCCATACCGCCGCCGGGCCGCACAATGAGGAGCGTACCTGCAAAGCCGAGCACCGCGCCCGCAATCCGGCCTGCCGTCAAGCGCTCTTTCAGGATCACGAGCGCCAGCACCGCGGCGACGATCGGCGCGATGAAATAGGCGCCGAGCGCATCGGCAAGCGGCACCGTCGTGAGCGCTACGAAGAACAAGCTCATGGCCGAGACGAGGAGCATCGTGCGCAGGGCATGCATGCCCCAGCCGTTTCGCGGCAGCATATTCGCCGCCCCCCTTAGCCCAAATGCAATCGGCAGGATCAAAGCAGTGGACGCCGCATAACGCATGAAGGCGACGAAGAGCGGCGATAGGTCGGCGGACAAATACTTCGCAGCCGTATCGACGATCGGGATGAGCATCATCGCCGCGACCATCAAGACAATGCCGATGAACCGCGGCGGCATCCCGGCTGCCGCGGCCTTCAGCGTGCCGGAAATCCGTCCAACGCTGGCGGCATTGAAACGGCGAACGCCTTCGGCCAGATCGGGGCCCGGTATAGGTCCGGGAATGGCCGGAACGGATGTCCTAGACATGCTGGCCGCCATTGATGTGGATTTCGGCACCCGTCACGTAGGAGGAGGTTTCCGTGCACAGTACATAGATGATTTTCGCAACCTCTTCCGGGGTGCCGAGGCGGCGCATGGGAATCTGCTCGACGAGCTTCTCCGTCCCGGGAGACAGAATCGAGGTGTCGATTTCGCCTGGCGCAATAGCGTTCACGCGCACGCCCAAGGGGCCGAAATCATGCGCCATTTCCCGCGTGAGCGCGGCAAGTGCCGCCTTCGAAGTGGAATAGGCGGCACCTGCAAAGGGATGCACCCGGCTGCCCGCAATCGATGTGACATTCACGATCGCACCCGTTGCGGCCATCAACTCATCAACCAGCCCGCGGCCCAGCATGATGGCCGCAAACAAGTTGACCTGAAAAACCCGGAGCCAATCCTCGAATTCGGTCTCGAGGGCATTCATGCGCGCCCCGCCCTCCAATTTCGGTGAAATGGCGGCATTGTTGACAAGCGCATTCAGCCGCCCAGCATTGGCCGTCAGCCGTTCCTTGATTTCAACGATCGCCTCGCATGTGTTTTGCGGGTCGGCCAAATCCACCTGGATATGATCTTCCGGGCCCGCATCCCAAGGGCAGTCTTCCGGGAAAGGCTGGCGCGAACAAGTGATGACGCGCCAGCCTGCGGAAGAAAAACGCTTCACCGTCGCATGGCCGATCCCCCGTGAGGCACCGGTGAGGAGCAGAGTTCTGCGGTCATCAGCGTTGTTCGTTGCCATTGCCACTGTCCTGAAAACCCGATGCCTCTGTTTTGAGGAGTTTCCCGGCTTTTCGCAAGGCGAGAGACAAACGGCCGCGACGTGCGTCTCCCCGCATTAGGGAAACAGTCTTTGCGCGGCCCAGGGCGCGCTTGCCGTTTCGCGTGTGAAGCGGATGCGGTCATGCAGGCGGAACTTCCGGTCCTGCCAGAACTCGATTTCGACCGGCACGATGCGAAAGCCAGACCAGTGTTGCGGACGGGGCACCGCGCCGATGTTGAACTTCGCGGTATAGCGGGCGATCTCCTTCTCGAAATGGAAGCGGCTTTCAAGCGGACGCGACTGCCGGCTTGCCCAGGCACCGATCTGTGAGCCCTTCGGCCGTGTCGCAAAATAGGCATCGGCCTCCTCGTCGCT
>JAKSCL010000271.1 GCA_022360615.1 Hyphomicrobiales bacterium | reverse complement strand
CGCGAAGGCGGTTGATGCGGTCAGCGCCGGTGCGACGGCAAAGGCAGCGGCGATGAGCGCGGCATGGGCGGTTCGTTCACGCAAAAAGTGTATCTTGGTGCAGCGTGAAACCAATTTGCGCGCCATGGTTAACCTCGTGCGAACAGTTTCCCCAGATCGCTTCTATAACGGGAATTTTTCTAGGCGTCTTTCTGACGTTTTTGTGGCGGGGTAGTTTTCCCCTGCCTGCGTCATTGCCGCCACGGTCGCTTTTCGGGCTTTGGCCCCTCGCGCGCTTAGGACGCGCGGGCCTCGATGCCGTATTCGGCGAGTTTCCGGTAAAGTGTCGAACGGCCAATGCCAAGACGGCGCGCCACTTCGCTCATCCGGCCAGAATAGCGCTCGATCGCCATGCGGATAACGGTTTCCTCAAGCGATTCGAGGGTTTTGATGTCACCGCCGGCGTCGAGAACCTTGACGTGGCCGTAGGGGACCGTTTCCCGGCCGGTTTCACCGCCGCCGGGCGCCGAAGCGAGTACTGCCGGTTCCACAGGCATGCAGGTGGCGATCTTGACAGGCAGGGGCGGCAGTTCCGCCTCGAAACCATCCATTTGCGCAGCGATTTGCGGGAATTCGTTGATCGTCAGTTCGCCGCCGTCGCACAGCACGACGGCGCGGAAAATGGCATTCTCAAGCTGGCGCACATTGCCGGGCCAGTCATAGGCCTGGAGGAGGGCGGTCGCGGACGGGGCAATCGACGTGATGCGCCGGCTTTCCTCCGCCGCGCAGCGGGCGAGGAAGTGCCGGGCCAGATCGGGAATGTCCTCAGGACGCTGGCGCAATGGAGGCACATGGATCGGGAAGACGTTGAGGCGGTAGTAGAGGTCTTCGCGGAAGGCGCCATCCTTCACCAGTTCGATCATGTCGCGATTGGTTGCCGAGATGAGCCGGAAATCGACCTTGACAGGCTTTTTCGCACCGACGGGGTCGATTTCCCCTTCTTGAAGCGCGCGAAGAAGCTTCACTTGCGCATTCGAGGGGAGTTCGCCCACCTCATCGAGGAAAAGCGTTCCGCCATTCGCTTCGAGGAACTTACCCGTGTGTTTTTCGGTTGCACCGGTGAAGGCCCCTTTTTCGTGGCCGAAAAGGATGCTTTCAACCAGGTTCTCCGGGATCGCGCCGCAATTGACGGTCACAAAGGGTTTTGAGCGGCGGTCGCTTGTGCCTTGGATCGCCCGGGCAATCACCTCTTTGCCGACGCCCGACTCACCTTCGATCAGGATCGGAATGTTCGATGCCGCGGCGCGCTCGCCAAGGCCGATGACGCGTTTCATCGTTTCGGAGCGCGTGATCAGGTTTTTGAAGGTGAGGGTGCCCTTGTTCGAGCGCTGGATGCGCGTAATTTCTTCCTCAAGAGCTTGCACCTTCAGGGCATTCTTGATGGAGACTTGAAGGCGCTCGGGGCTGACCGGCTTCACGGCAAAATCGAAGGCGCCTGCCCGCATGGCGGAGACAACCGTGTCGATGCCGCCATGGGCCGTCTGCACGATGACTGGGATCGCAATTCCGGCTGCCTTAAGCCGTTCAAGAACGCCCATGCCGTCGAGGTCCGGCATGACGAGATCGAGGATGATGACATCCGTCTCCGCACCTTTTGCCGATGTGAGGTAGGCCATGGCCGATTCGCCGCCCTCTGCGACTTCGGCCTTGAAACCGGAACGCTTGACGGCCTCTTCCAGAAGCCGGCGCTGCACCGGGTCATCGTCAACGATCAATACGCAAGCGGACACTGAAAACTCCTTAGCCCCTCACGGTGCGGACCCGTTCGGACACTTGAGGGTGCCGAGATGCACCACGGCAGCTTTTCCGGCGGCTACTGTTGCCAGCGGGAGGTAAAAAGGCGCTTAAAGCCATCTGATGCCGGCACCGACCGGGGGTGGCGAAGCGCGCCCATGTCGCGGTTGAACTTCTCTGGCCCGTGATCGAAAACGTTAGTTGCAAACCAATTCCAGCCGGTATCTCCTCGCTATCAACCACCGGTTTTAGGAACCATTTTGAGGGTGAATGAAGTCATGAGCGGCAGCATAAACGGGCGGTTTTGCGCGATTTGGGGCAGTATTCGCCGGTCTGTGGCGGAAATGGCGAGTGAGACCACATTGGGCGATTTGCCCGAATGGGATCTGAAAGATCTTTACGAATCCGTCGATTCTCCCGCTGTTAAGGACGATTTGAAAAAAATTATAGAGAATGCCAATGCATTCGAGACGCGCTTCAAGGGCGCGTTCGTCGAGGGCGGGGCCTCGGAGAATAATCCAGAAGCGCTTTACGAGGCGGTGTCAGAATATGAAGCGCTTCAGGATCTTCTTGGCCGTCTAATTTCCTTTGCGGGCCTCGTCTATGCGAGCAATACGGCCGATCCCGTGCGCGGTAAATTCTATGGCGATGTGCAGGAGAAGGTGACGGCGGCAAGTTCGCATCTTCTCTTTTTCGAGCTTGAATTGAACCGCATTGAAGATGAGCGGCTTGAGGCGATGCTTCGCCATGAAAACGTCTCCCGCTTTCGCCCCTGGCTTGAGGACATCCGCAAGGAAAAGCCCTTTCAGCTGGAAGAACGCATCGAAAAACTATTCCATGAAAAGGCGATCACGGGACGCGGTGCCTGGAACCGCCTCTTCGATGAAACAATTACGGCGCTGCGTTTCGATATTGACGGTGAAAAGCTCTCCATCGAGCCAACTCTGAACCGCCTGCTTGACGCCGATGAAGCGGTACGCAAGGCCGCGTCCGACGCGCTTGCGGAAACCTTCAAGGCAAACCTGCGGACCTTCACCCTCATCACAAACACGCTGGCTAAGGACAAGGAAATCTCCGACCGCTGGCGCGGGTTTGAGGATATTGCGGATTCGCGTCACCTGTCGAACCGGGTTGAGCGCGAGGTGGTCGACGCGCTCGTCACGAGCGTGCGGGATGCCTATCCGCGTCTGTCGCACCGCTATTACGGCCTGAAGGCGCGCTGGCTCGGCAAGGACAAGCTCGACCACTGGGACCGCAACGCACCGCTGCCGGAGGTGGCGCAGCGCATTTTCTCCTGGGGCGAGGCCCGCGAGACCATCCTTTCGGCTTACGGCGATTTCTCGCCGGAGATGAGCGGAATCGCGAAACGGTTTTTCGACAGGAACTGGATCGACGCGCCCGTACGCGAAGGGAAGGCACCCGGCGCCTTTGCCCATCCGACCGTGCCCTCGGCGCATCCTTATGTGCTTCCGAATTACCAGGGCAAGCCACGCGATGTGATGACGCTCGCCCATGAGCTTGGCCATGGCGTGCACCAAGTGCTCGCGGCCGCGCAGGGCCCGCTGATGGCGCCGACGCCGCTGACGCTTGCGGAGACGGCAAGTGTTTTCGGCGAGATGCTGACCTTTAAGGCGCTGCTTGCGGGCATCGACGATCCGTATCAGAAGAAGGCGCTCCTGGCATCGAAGGTCGAGGACATGATCAACACGGTCGTGCGCCAGATCGCCTTTTATAGTTTCGAGCGCAAAGTGCATGAGGTCCGCCGCGAGGGCGAATTGACGTCGGACAAAATCTGCGAACTCTGGATGGAGGTGCAGGGCGAAAGCCTCGGGCCCGCTTTGCGCTTCGGTGAGGGCTACGAGGTGTTCTGGTCCTACATCCCGCATTTCATCCATTCGCCGTTTTACGTCTACGCCTACGCCTTCGGCGATTGTCTGGTGAACTCGCTTTATGCCGTATACGAGGCGGCCGAAGCGGGTTTCCAAGGAAAATACATGGACATGCTGAGGGCGGGTGGCACCAAGCACCATTCGGAGCTTCTCGCCCCCTTCGGACTCGATGCTCGCGATCCCGATTTCTGGGGCAAGGGCTTGAAGGTGATCGAGGGCATGATCGACCAGTTGGAGGCGTTGGAGGCTTAAGTGTCCGAGGCGATGGCATCCGGAAAGACACTAGAGACGAAAGCCGATCCTTTCGCCTACACGCCCTATGACGGCTCGAAGAGGCCCTTCGCCATTGGCCTTGAGATGCTCGATGTTGAGGAATGGATCGAGCCCGACGCCAATCTTGCGCATTATCTCGATGAGAAGGATCGGCTGTTTCGCGACCGTCGCGCCGAGGTGTTTTGTGCCGAAGACGGCACTGCGGCCGTACAGAAGGAAGTGCTCGATCTCTTGATTGCGCATTTGCCGGTGCGCTTTCCGGATATCTACCGGCTTGAGAACGGTGTGATTTCGGTTGCCCCGGCCAATCGTTCCTATGACGTTGCGGTCTGGCGTGGCGCGCCGCTCGAATTGGCGGCCCGGCTCGTTCAGGAGGATCTCGTCATTATGCGCGGAAGCCCGGACGGCTATCGTTTCGTTGCGGGTGCTGTGACGTTTCCATCGACATGGTCGCCGCGGCACATGTTTGGAAAGCCGATGTCCGGAATTCACGCCGAAGTGCCGGGTTTTGAAGGCCGAATGGGTGCAATGGTCGACCGGATTTTTGCTAATCTGCCGGTCGAAAAACCGGTCTGGCGGCTGAACTGGTCGCTTTACGAAGACGGCGATCTGCATCAGCCGGTGATCCGAAGCGTTACGGAGAAATGGTGGGGAGAAGAGGCGATGGACGCTTCTTCCGTCTTTGTCCGGGTTGAGCGGCAGACGCTCAGGCGCCTTCCTGTCTCGAAGGACATCCTGTTCACAATCAAGGTCTTTGTGGACCCGGCCGACGGGTTCAGGCGGCATCCGCGCGGGCGCGAATTGGCGCTCGGGTTGCGTGATCAGCTTCTGGCGCTTAATGGTCCGCAAATCGTCTATAAGAACCTTACGGGTTCGCGGGATAGCCTCGCCAACGCGCTTCAAGCGCTTGCTGACGAGATGGTTTAGTCGCTGCCTTAGACTGGTCCGGATCGCGTGCGTGTTTATATGCATGGTGAGGGATTTGTTGCGCCCCCCTCAAGCACCGGTAACCATGAGAAACGGCCCTGATGAGTACGGACAGTGAAAGCAACCGTTTTTCGCGCCGCATGCAACGCTATGCGCGGGTCGGCACCAATGTCGGCGGAGCGGCGGCGAAGCTTGCGGGCGCGCGCGTCTTCGGCTTTGACATCGATCGTGCGAAGAACGCGGAAGAGTTCACGGCCGCCCTTGGCAATCTGAAAGGGCCGTTGATGAAGGTCGCGCAATTGCTCGCGACCATTCCCGAAGCCCTGCCTGCCGAATACGCGGCCGAACTGCAGCAGCTCCAATCCGATGCGCCGCCCATGGGCCCGGCCTTTGTGCGCCGGCGCATGGCGGCCGAGCTTGGGCATGACTGGCGCAAGAAGTTCGCCTCCTTCGAACAGGAGGCTGCCGCTTCCGCCTCGCTCGGCCAGGTACACCGCGCGGCCGGCCATAACGGGCACCTTTATGCCTGCAAGCTGCAATATCCCGACATGGCGTCCGCTGTCGAAGCAGACCTCAATCAGCTCAAAATGCTGTTTGCCATTCACCGGCGCATGGACCCGGCGATCGACACGAGCCAGTTCTATGATGAAATCGGCGCCCGCGTGCGGGAAGAACTCGATTACGAGCGTGAAGCCAAGCATATGGGCATCTATGGCCGCATCTTCGCCGATGATGATGCCATCCAAGTGCCCGAGATTGTCACAGACCTTTCAACGAAACGCCTGCTCACCATGGGCTGGCTCGATGGCGTTAAACTCCTGACACACAAAGACGGGCCGCAAGAAATCCGCAACCGTCTCGCCTCCGTGCTCTTCCGGGCTTGGTGGTACCCCTTCAGCCATTACGCGGTCATCCATGGCGACCCGCATCTCGGCAATTACACCGTCTTCGATGAAGACGGCGAACCGGCCGGTATCAATCTCCTCGACTATGGCTGCATCCGCATTTTTCCGCCCGGCTTCGTGAAGGGTGTCATCGACCTTTATGAAGGTATCCGCGATGACGACCGTGACCAGGTCGTCCATGCCTATGAGCTATGGGGCTTCAAGAACCTCTCAAGCGAGCTGATCGACATCTTGAATATCTGGGCGCGTTTCATTTACGGGCCGATGCTGGAAGACCGCGTGCGGAACATCGCAGGCGGCATCAATCCGGGTGAGTATGGCCGCAAGCAGGCTTTTCAGGTGCACAAGGCGTTGAAGGAAAAGGGGCCGGTGACGGTGCCGCGCGAGTTTGTCTTCATGGACCGCGCGGCCATCGGGCTTGGCGGCGTCTTTCTGCATTTGCGGGCCGAGTTGAACTTCTATCGCCTCTTCAACGACACGATTGCCGACTTCACCGTGGACAGCGTGATGGCCCGCCAAAGCGCGGCTCTTTCCGACGTCGGTCTCGTCCGTCCGGCGGAAGCTGCTTAACCGGTTTTTCCGTAGCTTGCAGGTGCGCATGCTGCCTGGAGACCGGCGGTGCGGCTGCCGGCTACCCAGATGCCGAAGAGGCATACGCCAAAGCCCAGAATAGCCACGACCGTAATCGGATCGCCGAACATCAGCGCCGCCCACACCATGGTGATGGGTGGCGAAAGGTAGAGAAGCGTCGCGACCCGGACCGGGGATGTCCGCCTCAGGCACATCCAATAAAGCCCAAATCCGCCAATGGTTGAAAAAACAACCAGCCAGGCAACGGCCATGACGAACGTCACCGTGTCGGCGGGCGGCGGGCTCTTGTCGATGCCGGCAACCACCGAAAACACCATAGCCGCACCGAGGCAATGGACCAGCAAGACGGCGACCGGCGAATCCTCCGGTCCGGTTTCAGGCCGCTTGGCGCGTTCTTCCAGCATTGTGGCGGCGGTCAGCGCCAGCATCGAGACGAAAGGAAGCGCATAGGCCCAGATAGGCGCCGCGGTGATAGCAATTTCACCGGACAACGCCAATCCGACCCCCGCCAAACCTATGAGCATGCCCAGCCATTGCCGGGCGCGTGCTGGCTGCTTCAGAACGATCCCGGAGAGGAGACCTGTCGTAACCGGCTGAAGCGCTGTAATCAGCGCCGTCAGACCGGCAGAGACGCCGAGATCGATGGCCATGACGACGCCGAAAATGAATGCCGTCATTGCCAGGAGGCCGGTCACGCTATGCCGCCCGATGTCGATCCGCCGCCGCGCGGGATCGATCATGAGCACAATCAGGAAAAGACACGCGGTTGCGGCCACGAAGCGCCAGAAAACCGCGTCCCAGACACCGGCGGCTTCAACCGCAAGGCGCACGCCGACAAAGCCAGAGCTCCAGGCCAGGACCATTGCCGCTTCGAGGAGGGGGAGAGGCATGGCCGGTCAGGCTCTGGCTGTCGTGCAGATGTCTTCGATAAAGCTCCGCGCAGCCGCCTGCGCGCATGCGACCGCCTTTTCTGTGCCAAGCGTTGCAGCGCTCGCGGTTGCGCCTTCGGCCAGAACGAACAGG
>JAKSCL010000270.1 GCA_022360615.1 Hyphomicrobiales bacterium | reverse complement strand
TTGCCCTTGCCGCACGAGCGGCCGAACGGATGCAATTTCAGCCCGCGCTGCCAATACGCCCAAGAGGGACTTTGCACATCCGGCGCGATCGCGATGAGCGAGACAAGACCCGGCACGCAGCACTTCGTGCGCTGCGCCCGTTTCAACGAGATCGACTGGGCAGCGGACACGGCATCGCTTACGGCGCAAGACGAAGTGGCGCCGGGCGACGTCGTTCTTAACGTCCAAGACCTCAGCAAACACTATGAGGTGGAATCTTCCGATGTCCTGTTCAGTGGCGCAAAGCAGGTGGTCAAAGCCAATGAGGGGCTCGACTTCCACGTGCACGAGGCGGAGACGGTCGCCGTGGTGGGTGAGTCGGGATGCGGGAAATCAACTTTCGCCAAAGTGCTGATGGGTCTTGAGGAAGCAACCGGCGGAACCGTCCATATGGGCGACGTGGAGCTTGGCCGGCTTGCCGTCGATGAGCGTGACAACGAGGTCATCTCGAAGCTTCAAATGGTCTTCCAGAACCCCTTCGATACGCTCAATCCAAGCCATACCGTGGGGTCGCAGATCGCCCGTGTGATCCGGAAATTCGGAATCGAGACCGACAAGAAGAAAATCCAAGAGCGTGTCTACGAACTGCTTGATATCGTCAAACTGCCGCGTGACTTCGCCAAACGCCGGCCGCGGCAGCTTTCAGGCGGCCAGAAGCAGCGGGTCGGCATTGCCCGCGCCTTTGCGGGCGATCCCAAGGTGGTCTTGGCCGATGAGCCCGTCTCGGCGCTCGATGTCTCGGTCCAGGCAGCCGTTACCGAGCTCTTGATGGACATCCAGCGGCGCAACCGCACAACACTTCTTTTCATCAGTCACGATCTCTCTGTCGTACGGTATCTCGCCGACCGGATTGTCGTCATGTATCTCGGTCAGATCATGGAAAAGGGCACGACTGAGGACGTTTTCGCCCCGCCCTACCACCCTTATACCGAAGCGCTTCTTTCAGCCGTCCCGATCGCCGACACGCGGGTCAAGAAGCGCAAAATCCTGCTTGAGGGCGAGTTGCCGTCGCCGCTGAATCCGCCAACAGGCTGCCCGTTCTCGACCCGCTGCCCACGGATGATCAAAGGTCTGTGCGATGTCACGGCGCCGCCTATCCGCGCGTTCAAGCCCCGCCACACGATTGCCTGCCACCTGGAACCCGAAACGCTTCTTGCGATGGAGCCTGTGATCACCGTCGAGGAGAAAGCGCCGGAGCCCGAACCGCAACCGGTGACAGCCTAACGCCGCCTGCGGGGCCGGTGAGCCCGGCTGAACGGCGCTCCCCTTTCCGTGATCCAGACATACAAGGGCTGGCGACCGCCAAAATCCTATCGAATTGTCACATTTCACATCGTTGTGTTCGGCGTAGGGCGATGTACGTTCGGACGCGTAAGTCCCACACTGGCTGGAGGCTGTATGGTGTCGGTTATTCGCCGCCTTTTGATCGTCCCGCCCGTCGTAGCGGGCGCAGCGCTCGTCTATTTCGCGGCAGTCAACCGGGAGCCACCGGTGCGCGATCTGCCCAAAGAGGCGGCGACCGTGGCACGCTTCGTTGTCGCCGAACCGCAAACATTTGTGCCAAGGGTAACAGGGTTCGGCACCGTCGAACCGGCGCGGATCTGGGACGCGATCGCACAGGTGGCGGGCCGTGTCACCTATGTGAACCCGGCCTTTGTGCGCGGCGGCTTCCTGACCAAGGACGATGTCATTATCCGCCTGGCGCCGGAAGACTACGAGCTTGAGATCGCCGAAACCCGTGCCGACATCGGGAGTGCCGCGGCCGATATCGAAGAGTTGGACCTGACGCGGGAAACAACGGAACTCTCGCTCCAGATCGAACGCAATGCGCTGACCCTTGAAGAAGCGGAACTGACGCGGCAGGAGACGCTTCTTGCCCGCGGTGTCGCCACCGAGACCGCAGTGGAACAGCAAAAGTCGGCTGTTCTTCAGCAACAATCGAGCGTCCAGAATCTCGAGAACCAGCTGGCCTTGATCCCCGCGCAACGCCGCGCTCTTGAACAAAGCAAGGCGAAAGCGGAAGTGAACCTGGAAATCGCGAAGCTCAATCTCGACCGCACCACGATCAAGGCGCCCTTCGACGCGCGCGTTGCCGAGGCGGATGTGGAAATCGATCAATATGTCGCGGTCGGTTCCACCATGGGTGCACTCGATGGCCTCGATGCCGCCGAGATCGACGTACAGATCCCGCCCGCGTTGATGGCCGGTTTTGCGCGCTTTGCATTTGCTGTGACGCCCGAGCAATTGCGGGATCCCGGCGCGATCCGCGACCGGTTCCGGCGCCTCGATATCCTCGGTGCAAGCGTTCGGGTCGGCTTTGCCGGAAGAGGTTTCGTCTGGCCCGCCTCGGTCACCCGGATCAGCGATACCGTCGATCCCGGCACGCGCTCGATCGGCATGATCATTACCGTCGACGACCCCTATGGCACGCGTCAACCCGGCAGACGGCCACCACTTGTCAAAGGCATGTTCGCGGAGGTGGAATTGCGTGCCCCTCCGGTGGAAGGCGTGATCCTCATTCCGAGAAACGCCATCTCGAACGGTCGCGTAAAGGTCGCAGGAGACGACAACCGCCTGCGCTTCCAGGACGTCGCGGTTGCCTTTGAGATGGGCGATATCGCAGCGCTTGAGGGCGGTCTTGAGCCTGGAACCCGCGTCATTGTCAGCGACTTGTCGCCATCGATTGCAGGCATGCTTTTGCGCCCCGTGCCGGATGACGGCGTGGCCGAGCGCCTTTCCGAGGTAGCGCTGAAAGGGCATGCGGCGGGAGCCGCCAACCCATGATCCGCTTCTTCGCCGCGCACCCAACCGCCGCCAATCTCCTTATGGCGGGCTTCATCGTAGTCGGGCTCTTGCAGGTGCCGAATCTCCTGCTTGAGACCTTTCCGCGCCTCTCCATCAAGGAGGTCGAGGTCCGGGTTCAATATCCGGGCGCAACGCCCGCCGATGTGGAACGCGGCATATGCCGGAGGATCGAGGATGCCATCGACGGCATCGAGAACGTTGCCGAAGTGCGTTGCGAGGCGCGCGAAAACGCCGGCATCGCGATGATCGAAATGGCCGCAGGCAAGAACATCAACCAGTTCATGGCGGACGTTGAAAGTGAAATCGACGCCATCACCGACTTTCCCCAGTCAACGGAAGACCCGGTTATCGAACAGGTTGGGCGCACGGATTTCGTCGCCTCTCTCGCAATCACCGGAATTGAGGACAGAACCGAACTCAAGGCCTACGCGGAAGAGATGAAGGACCGGCTGCTGCGTTGGGGCGGCGTTCCGCAAGTGGATATTCAGGGGTTCTCCGACCGCCAGTTCCGGATCGAGATATTTGACGCCGCAGCACGCGAACTGGGCCTGACACTCCACGACATCGCAGACAAGCTGACACGCCAGAACATCGACTTGCCGGCCGGTGAAATCGTCTCGGATGACGGCACCACAATCCTCCGCTTTTCCGATGAACGTCTTGCCGTTGACGCCTACCGGTCCGTTGTCGTCGCCTCTTCGGAACTGGGCGGACAGATCACCCTAGGCGATATCGCGCAAATCACCGACCGGTTCGAGGATGATGAAGTCGAGATGCGCCTCAATGGTGAAATCGCCGCCGTCCTCGACATCTCAAAATCGCGCAGCGACGACACGCTCACCGTCATGGGCCGCGTCAACGCCTTCCTGGAAGACGAACGGGCGCGCGCGCCGCCCAGTGTCCAACTCACCATCATTCGAGACGGTTCGACCGCGCTTTCGGACCGTCTCGAGATGCTGCTCGTTAACAGCCTTCAGGGCATTTTGCTTGTCGTCGCCGTGATGTGGCTGTTCTTCGGCGCGCGCCAGGCCTTCTGGATCGGAATGGGGCTACCCGTCTCTTTTCTCGGCGCGCTCGCGATCATGGCCGTTGCGGGTATCTCCATCAATATGCTCTCCATGGTCGGCCTTTTAATCGTGGTCGGCATCATCATGGACGACGCTATCGTGATTGCCGAAAACATCGCGACCAAACGCCAGTCCGGGCTCAGCGCTCTGGAGGCGGCCGTCGCCGGCACCCGTCAAGTTATGCCAGGGGTCGTTTCCTCCTTTTTGACGACGGCTGCTGTTTTTGGTGCCCTTGCCTTTATCGGCGGCGATATCGGCGAAATGTTGCGGGTCATCCCGATTGTGATGATCATGGTGCTCGCGGTTTCGCTCATCGAGGCCTTTTTCATCCTGCCGAACCACTTGTCGCACGGTGCCGAGGCCGAGAGGCCGGGCTTGATCACACGCCGCGTCGAAGCCGGCGTTTTCTGGGTCCGGGATCACGTCGTCGGACCGACGGCTGAGTGGGCTGTCCGCTTCCGCTATCTCACAATGGGATTGGCGCTTTTCTTCTTCATGGCTGCCATTTCGCTGTTGGCGGGCGGTGTGGTGAAGTTCGTTGCCTTTCCGAATGTGGAGGGCGACCAGCTCGAAGCGCGCGTGGAGCTTGCAGCAAGCGCCCGGTTGGAAGATACGCGCGCGGTTGTCGATGAGGTGATCGCAGCCGTTGAGCGCATGAACGAACGGTTGAGCCCTGACAATCCGGAGGGTCAGCCGCTCGTCAAAAACGTCTTGGTGCGCTTTAACGAAAACAGCGATGCCGGAACGAATGGCGCGTATCTCGCGACCGTTAATGTCGATGTCATCCCGAGCGAAATCCGGACAGCGACGAATGAGGAGATATTGGTTGTCTGGCGGGACGAGATGCCGGAGGCGCTCGATGTCCGCCGCATCATCATTACCGAGAGCGGTCTCGGGCCGGCTGGACGCGATATCGAGCTTCGCCTCTCGCATTCGGATCTCGACACGCTCGACCGCGCCTCGAGCGATCTCATCACCTGGCTCCAGAGCTATCGGGGTGTCTTCAATCTTGCCGACGATCTCGCACTCGGCAAACCGGAGCTTGCCGTCTCGCTGAAAGACGGCGCAGGCGCAGTCGGCGTAGATGCACAGATAATTGCCGATCAATTACGGGCGGCCTTCAACGGGGTTACGGCCGACGAGGTGCAGATCGGTGTTGAGAACTACGAGGTAGACGTCCGGCTTGCGTCCGCCGACCGGGACAGTCTCGGCGATCTCGACCAATTCACCATCGAAACACCTTCGGGCGAGCGGGTGCCGCTTTCAGCCGTCGCCGATATCGTTGCCGAGCGCGGTTATACGCGGATCAACCGGATCGACCGGCGTCCCACCGTGACGGTCACGGGCGACATCGAGAAGCTCATCGCCAACGCGAACGAAATCGTGTCCGATACCGAGACCCGTTTCATCCCCGAACTGATCGCGCAATATCCCGGCCTCGAGGTTCAAACCGAAGGACAGAATGCGGAAGGCAGCGAGACCCAGGCTTCCATGATAACGGCGCTCGGCATGGGGCTCATTGCGGTGTTCATCCTGTTGAGTTTCCAGTTCCGCAGCTATGCCGAACCTGTCGTCGTCATGATCCTCATCCCCTTTGCCCTCATCGGCTCCGTGTTCGGGCATTTCATCATGGGGATCGATTTCACCTTGCCGAGCACGCTCGGCTTCATCTCGCTCACCGGCATTGTCGTGAACGATTCGATCCTCTTGGTGAATTTCATCAAGAACGAACACGAACCAGACGTAACCAGTGTCGCCAAAGCCGCACCGGCCGGTGCAAAAGCCCGGTTTCGCGCCATTCTTCTCACCTCCGTCACCACGATTGCAGGGATGACACCGCTACTCTTCGAAACGAGCACACAAGCGCAAGTGCTGGTTCCGCTTGTGACGTCCATCACCTTCGGGCTCATTGCCACAACGGTGATGATCGTATTCGTGGTACCGGCCTTCTACACAATCCTCGATGATCTCGGCCTAACCTCGCTTGCCGCCGAGCGGCGCAAGGCCGAGGCGGAAACGGAAACAGCCACACCGGCGACAGCCTAGCCTCAAGGCGGGGCGGCAATCTTTCCGCCCCAATCATACCCTATGGGATACCGGAATGGTGATTCCACGCAGCCGCTCTATTGTTTTGCGGGAGAGTGCACCACATACTTTAGTGACGACAAAGATGCGGGAGACTGCGAGAGATGCCTGAACTCCTGAAGTTCCTTTTCCGCCACGCCATGATCGGCGTTGGGATCGCGACGGTCGCTACCGCGGCAATCCTTTATTTTGATTTCGGCCAGATTGGCTCGCTCGCCAGCACGTCCGATGTGGGTGCGGTTGCCGTCCTCTTGCTCTGGTTCATGCTTGGCCTTACTTATGCGAGCGTGCAAATGGGTTTTGCCGTCATGATCGGGCTCAGCGAAGACAAGGATGAGTCCGGCGGCTCCCCCAAAAGGGTTCCGCACCCTGCGCTTCAACTGGCCCTTGCACCGGTGCGCCGCACGAAATCCTAAAACCCGGCTTTCTCCAAATCCGGTTTTGTGTCCGCGGCTTTCTTGGATTGATGCTCGAAAAGCGGCGCGAGGCCCGTGATCAGCCGCGCGCCTTTTGAGAAGGTGAGATAAGACCAAAACCACTGGGTCGCGACGATCAAAGGCTGGCGCACGCCGATCAAGAAATAGATGTGCGCCACGCCCCAGAGCCACCATGCAAGCCAGCCCGTGAGCTTGATCCGGCCGAAATCGACAACCGCTGAGTGGCGTCCGATCGTCGCAAGGTTCCCGTAATGGCGGTAGCGGAAGGGCGCGCCCCGCTCCTTGCCTTGAGCGAGACGGGCAATCAGCTTGGCGACATATTTGCCGCCTTGCTTTGCGGCGGGCGCTATCCCCGGCACATCCATCCCGTCTTTCCACAGCACCTTGGCCGCATCGCCCACAACGAAAATCTCAGGGTGGCCCGGAAGTGAGAGGTCGGGATTGACCGCTATCCGCCCGGAACGGTCGGTCTCAACGGACAGCCAGCGGGCCGCGTCCCGCACAACCACGCCTGCGCCCCAAATGACGGTCGCCGCCTTGATTTCCTGATCGCTCAGGCGGACGCCGCATTCGTCGATATCCTCAACACGGGCATTCAACATCACCTCAACACCGAGCTTTTCGAGCGCTTTCTTCGCATAGTCGGAGAGATGCGGCGGAAAAGCCCTCAAGAGCCGGTCCCCGGCCTCGACAAGAATGATGCGCGCGTCTTTCGAATTGATGCGGCGGAAGTCCTTTGCGAGCGCCCAGCGCGAGAGTTCGGCAATGGCGCCCGCCATCTCCACCCCTGTCGGACCGCCGCCGACGATGACGAAGTTCATCAAGCGTCGTTGTTCGCTCGCATCATGGGTGATTTCGGCGCGCTCGAAGGCATAAAGAACACGCTTTCGTAATTCCGTAGCGTCGATGATGCGCTTCAAGCCCGGCGCATGGGGTTCCCACTGTTCATTGCCGAAGTAAGAATGATGGGAACCGTTTGCGACAATCAGAAAGTCATAAGGCACACGCACCTGATCGGTGACGACCTCGCGCTTTTTAAGATCAATCCCGCCGACGGTTCCCAGAATCACAGAGATATTGCGGTGCCGTGAGAAAATACCTCTGATGGGCCAGGCGACATCGGCGGGAGAAAGGTCAGCGGTCGCCACCTGGTAAAGCAGCGGCTGAAACAGGTGGTAATTGCGCTTGTCGATGACCGTTACATCGACCGGCGCGCCGATCAGGGTCTTTGCCGCCGACAAGCCCCCAAAACCGGCACCGACGATCACCACACGCGGCCGATCCTTCCATGACCATTCCATCTTGCTATCCCCGTATTTGCCGCAACGCCCCCTGACTCAGCGGCCGGTTTATCTCGCAAAAACGAAACTGCGATCACAAAGGTGGGGTCGGTCTTGCGCGGCTGAACTCACTTTTTGGGGTCCGTTCTTCACGGTGATGTAAGGCAAATGTGAGGTGCGGCCGGCAGACACCATTGAAATTGCCCTTGGGCACCAATCTCCACGATGTGTGATCAAAAATGACCAGACCCCAACGCTCGAATGATTGGATGTGGGGCCATGCATTCATTTCACGACGGCGGTTAATCCGGAGAGTGACGTGCGCTTTCTTTTCGCCGTTCCGGCAGCTCTTCTTGGATTTGTGCTCGCAGCGTCAGTTGTTGTTGCCGACACGATTATAGATATCGGAAGCCGTGAACGCGGCGACTAGGTGTTTGTCTTTTCGCGTGTCCGGACGGAAAATCGGTGTCCACTTTTCCTGGACACGCTCTGGCGCATTCAAACCCCGAGTTTCCGCTGCCCGATGGCGAAGGCTTCTTCGACGAAATTCGAAAGCCCCGCCTCGATATCGCTCAACGGCAGGACCTCCCCGGCCGTTGAAATGGCGCCAACAAAGCCTTCCGAGTGCCAGTGCCCCGGTGCTGGCAGCGGCGGCAGGCTCTCACGGTCAAGATGCGGCCAGGGATTGATGTAAAAATAGGGCTGACCGTAGCTGTCATCGCCGGGCGACATGCCGACGCCGATGCCTCTGGCTGTTTCGAAATCGCCCTCTTCAAGACCGACATAGGTCGCGATGTCGAAATGATGCGGCCAGCAGCGTACCGGGCCTGGCCCCGGTATTATGCCGGAACGCGCTTCGGCAAAGCGCCTGAGCACGCCATTGGCAAAGTGAAACCATGCGCTGAGCGTATCGGTCCCGGCGGCCTCCTCAAAGGTTTCGATTTCGGCCACATCCGGAGGCAGGCCGTAGGGGAGCGATATACCTTCCGTCGTCTTCAGATCGAAAGACGTCAGGCGGGTATCGAGCCAGTCATGCGCATCGGCATAGGAAACGCCGTCAAGGCGGAAACGATCGGCCGTCACATCGTTGTGGACGATCATCAGCCTGAGCGGCGACAGGGACAGGCCGGCGTGGAAGGTGTCGCCGCCACTGTGGATCGGTTGAGAAAGAAACCGTTCTTCGGCATCGTCCCAGCCGAGGTTCGAATGGCTGTCATCCGGCACGGCGTGCAGATTGGCGCGGGCGGCCATGGTCAAAAGCTGCGCTGCCTTGTGGGCGTTGGCGCGGGCTTTTCCAAGGGATTCCGGCGGCTGCGCGCGCAGCCTTTCTTCCACCGTCTGCATTGCCAGACCCTCCAACCCGTTTCATTGCTTCAGACAAGTTCGGGATCGGTGATCACCTCGACGAGCGCCGGGCCGTTGTGCGCAAGCGCCTCGCCAATGGCCGCGTCCAGATCTTTCGCCTCGGTCACCCGCGCGCCATGCCCGCCGCAAAGCCTTGCAAAAGCGGCAAAGGACGGGTTGTGCAGCGCCGTCTCCCACACCGGCCACTCGCCGGCGCGCTGTTCTTTTGAAATTTTACCGAGTTCGGAATTGTTGAGGAGAATGTGGGTGATGTCCATCCCGTGTTTGACGGCTGTCGTGAAATCCATCGGATATTGCCCGAAGCCGCCATCGCCCGAAATCGACACCACCTTGCGCCCACGGTAAGCTTCGAAATCCTGGGTCGCAGCCCAAGCGCCAATCGCCGCCGGGAAACCGAAGCCAATCGAACCCAGATAGCCCGACATCAGGACGCGCTGGCCCTTTGGCTCGAAATAGCGGCCGAACGAATAGGTGTTGTTGCCAACATCGACGGCGATGATCGCATCGTCGGGGATGAGCCGGGTTAGCGCGTCAAAGATCGCGGCCGAATGGACGCCGTGTCCGTGCTGCTCCGTCAGGCGGGTCTCCTTTTCCTTCCGCCACATGCGCCAGCGCTCGGAGAGTTCGCTCAGCTGGTCGTCGGCATCGCCGGGCTTCGAAAGCTTGGGCTTCACCGCCTCGCAGAAGGCGCCGATCTCCCCCCAGATGGGCAGCGCCACGGGATGGAACTTGCCCAATTGCATGCGCTCGAAATCGACCTGGATGATCGGCTTCGATTGCTCGATGCCTGTGTGATTGGCGAAGGACGAGCCGAGCGCGATGATGAGATCGGCCTCGTTCATGAACCAGCTCGCAATCGGCGTGCCCGAGCGGCCCAGAACGCCCGCGGCGTTTGCGTGGGTGTCGGGGATGAGCCCCTTGCCCTTGAATGTGGTCATGACCGGCGCGCCGGCCGCTTCGGCGAAACCGATGACGGCATCGCGGGCCTCGATCGCACCATAGCCCATGACGACGATCGGCCGCTTGGCGGCGTTGATCATGGTCACCGCTTTTTCCAGTTCGCCATCGCTCGGGATGACGACGGACCCGCCCATGCGGCCCTCGGGCGTTGCCGATGGGTGATCGCTCGGGATCGTCTGCACGTCGTCGGGAAATATGAGATGCGCCACATCGCGTTCGACAATCGCGGCCTTGCAGGCAAGCGACATCAATTCGGCATGGTTGGAGGTGGTGAGCACCGTCTGCGAAAAGCGCGACACAGCATCAAAGGCGGACGCCAGATCGATATCCTGGAAGGCGCCCGGCCCGAAGACCTGCGTCTGCACCTGGCCCGTCAACGCGAGCACCGGCGCGCGGTCGACCTTTGCGTCCCACAAGCCGGTCAGGAGATTGGTCGCCCCCGGCCCCGCGATCGTCAAACAGGCGGCCGGATGACCGGTGAGCTTGCCATAGGCGGACGCCGCGAACGCCGCCACGCCTTCATGCCTGATGCCGACATAGTGCATCTCGCCTTCAGCGGCCCGCAGCCGGATGGCATCGGCGAGACCCAGATTGGAATGCCCAACCATGCCGAAAACGCGTTTGACGCCCCAATTGACCATGGTCTCGGCCATCACGTCGGTGGTGGTGCGCTCGTGCGGCGGCTCGGGTTCAAGACCGACGAAGATTTCGCCATCCCTCACTTCGACCGGAAAGAGCCTTTGCCCAGTGTCCTCATGACCGCCGGGCGGTGCGCCGGTGAGGGGATCGAAATCCCAGCCATGCCAGGGGCAGCGGATCCAGCATTTGCCGTCGATGCCACGCTCGATCGAGCCCTCGCCCAGGGGCCCGCCCTGGTGCGGACAGCGGTTGTCCATCGCCGCCCATTGCCCGTCGAAATGCGACAGGCACAAGGAGACGTTGCGCGCCGTCACCGTTTTCACCCGGCCCTCAGGGAGGTCGGTTTCGTGCCCGACGCTGATCCATTGAAGGTTTTGCTGGTCCATTGTCTCCTCCCCTCTTATGCGGTCACGCTCTCACAACGCCGCCATAAGCAACGCC
>JAKSCL010000269.1 GCA_022360615.1 Hyphomicrobiales bacterium | reverse complement strand
GTCGGGCTTCTGCTGCTTGCCTCGACCTCTTTTGTTTTTGTCGGCGCCGATCAGGTTGGGCACTTGAAGCGCATCTATGCATTCAAGGAGCTTCCAGAGGGCCGGATTATCGCGAAGGACGGCGAAAAAGGCCCGCAAGCGCGCATTCTCGGACCCGGTTTTCACGTCATCCCGCTTGTGCGCGTGCTCTACGACTTCGAGGAATGGCCGGTTATCACCATTCCTGAAGGCTCTTATGGCCAGCTCACGGCCCTTGATGGTGCGCCCATGCCGGAAGGCATGTTCATTGCGCCCGCCATTCCGGACAATGAAGTGGCGGCCATGCTCGATGCCGGCACGTTCTTGGACCGCGGCGGTTATCGCGGACCGCAAGAAACAGTACTGAAGCCCGGCAGCTACCGCCTGAACCGCTATCTTTTTGATCTGCGCCTCGATGAGACCACAAGCGCAACCCAGGTGCCCGCGGGCCATGTGGCCGTCATCAAAAGCAATGTGGAAACGCCCGGCACCAATTGCGTCGAAGAAGAAGTCTCAGCCACCGAGGCGACAACGGAAGGCCTGACGGTTCCGCTTGTCCCGCGCGGCTGTGTCGGCATTTGGAAGGAGCCGCTTCTACCCGGCGCCTACTACCTCAACCGCCGCGCCTATGAAGTCACGCTTGTCGATACACGCGTGCAGACCTGGGAATACAAGGGCGGCTATGTGAAACGGATCATCGACCTTTCCATCAACCAGGTAGGCGATATCCAGCAGAAGGAGCGTTCGGTCGACGAGCGTGTGCCGGACTATGCCGCAGACCGGGCCGTGTTCGTGAAGGTCGAGGGCTGGGACATCCCGCTCGAGCTTCGCGCGCTCGTTCAGGTGAGTCCTGAAAACGCGCCGATCGTGGTCGGCTCAGTCGGCGGCCTCGAGCAAATCGAAAACCGGATCCTGACGCCCGCCATCCGTTCGATCGTGCGCAATGTAGCGGGCTCGAATGTGCGTGTGCCGGTGACCGTCGAAGACGGTTCCAGGCGTTATGAAACCCGCCCTACCCGCGTCCTCGATCTCATCGAGAACCGCGAAGCGCTCGAGGAAACCATTGAGGCGTTGATTAAGATCGAGGGCAGCAAGGCGGGCGTCGACATCCGCGAAATCCGGCTTGGCGAGCCGGCCATTCCGCCGGAGCTTCTCGTCTCGCGTCTGCGCCAGCAACTGGCCGACCAGCTGAGCCAGGCCTACAAGCGCGAGACGGAAGCGCAGGAACAGCGCATTCAAACCGAACAGGCCCGCTCAACGGCGGATGAGCAGCCGCGCCTCGTGGCCGCCCAGATCGCCGTGCAGGTCGCCAATCAGCGCGAGCAGGAACGCGAGGCCCTTGGCCGCGCCGAGCGGAAATACCTGGAAGAGGTCGCGCAAGGTCAGTTCGCGCAGGTGAATGTGCTCGGCCAGGACCGGGTGGCGCTTCTCCAGGCGCTTGAGAAGATGCTGATAACCCTTGAGAAGAAGCCGGAACTCGTGCAACTCGTCTCACGCCTCGTGCCTCAGACCGTCGTCTCCGATTCGGGCGACAGCCTTGCGGGTGCCGCGGCTATTTTGAGCGGGGTCTTGAACCGCGAGGAGCGGGAGATCAGCGGCCCCGTGACCACACCAGCGCAGGCGCAATAGCTCAGCAACGGAAAGGGAGCCGGGCGGCCTCGCCTCCCTTTATCGGCTCAAAGCCAGCTAAACCCTATGCTTCCCCATATTACGCTCGAAATCGTGGCGCACGGCGTGTTGATGGAGCGGCTGGCCGCGAAGCGTGGCGAATTCGATCAGAAACGTATCGCCGGTGAGGCGGTAATAGATCGACTCGTTTTCGCGGTTCGCCCCTGCCCAGCCGAAGCGGGCCGACATCAGATCGCCTTCGCGGATACGCGCGGCCTGTCCGGAAGCGAGCGGGGCCGGCAGATGATCAACGGTGTAAACCTCAATCAACCTCGTCACCATGTCGATTTGCGCCTGCGGCAGATCTCCGAGCGGCACGCCTACCAGTTCGCCCTGGACGCGGTTTTCGCGGCCCGCAACCGCCAGGATATTTCCGAACGAGCTCTCCTGGATCAAAGCCGTGCGCCGGTTGGCGGCGGACAACTCCCGCTCAACCGTGCGGCCGAGGCTTTCCTCATCCGGCAAAACGACAAGTCCTCGATAAGGGCCGGACGGAACCGTGTTCGGTTCCGACGAAAAGGCCGATGGCGTCACCGAGACAATCTCATCGCCGATCAGCGTATAGCTGAGGGAAAGATGGTGTCCCTCCCAGCGCCAGCCCCAGGCATCCGTCTCGGACGCGGTGCCGAAAATCATCAAAGAAAACCGCTCGCGATTGCGGTCGGGTGAGCCCTTACCCCACTCATCGCGCAGGATGTCCTGCTGCAGCATGATGTTCTCAGCCGTCGTCATGCCATCCTTGCTGAGACCGGATGACAGAAGGTCAAGCGCTGCATCCTTTTGCTCATCCGTCATACGCTCAAGCGGCAGCCCGGGCGCAAAACGCGAGCCGAGCATGAAGTTCCAGGCCCGGCGGGTCCTGTCGTCGAAGCTGAAGGCGGCAGCCTGGTGCTGCGCGGTATCTAGAAGAGAGAGAAAGCGCGTTGCGCGCTCGCGCATAGTCGTACCGATTGCGCCTGTTTCTGCATGCGCGGACGGAATGAAACGCCGATCGGTTAACGCCGTTGCCGCAATTGCCGTGGCACCGGTTGCAAGGAAGACGCGGCGCGATACGCCGGTCTCAATCGTATTTGCCATGATCAAAGCCCTTCGTCGGTTCACCGTCCCCTGAAAACCGCCTCACGGCAACACACATGGGGGATGTGGACGGTGAATGACAGCGGGCGCTGGCCCGGGTCACACTTCCGTGACGGGCGCGATGGCCATTGCGTTTTCAACGCCACGCCAAAGGCGTAGAACGCTATCTCTTAGGCCGTCCGGTTAACCGATCCGCCCGGTTCCTCACCGGCGCCGGATTGACCCGTCTCCTGTGCAGGCTCCGGTTCGGCGGGCCCGCCTTGTTCAGGTGCCGGCGCAACGCTTTCGGCTTCTGGTGCGGGCACTGCTTGCTTCGGCCCGCCTTTGGCGACACCCACAAGCGCTGGACGCAGGACACGCTCGCCAATCCGGTAACCCGTCTGCATCACCTGTACGACCGTACCGTTCGGCACGCTTGGGTCCGGAACCTCCATCATCGCCTGATGCTGGTTCGGATCAAAGCGTTCACCCATGGGCTCGAACCGCTCGATGCCATGCCTTTGCAGCACGTTGAGCAATTCGCGTTCCGTCATCTGCACGCCCTCCAGCAAGGCTTTCAGGCCCGGATCCCGATCGTCGGGGGACACCGCCTCGATCGCACGCTGGAGATTGTCACCGATGCTCAAGACATCACGGGCGAATTTGGCGATACCATACTGACTTGCATCGCGGACTTCCTTGTCTGTCCGGCGGCGCAGATTTTCCATCTCGGCAACGGCACGCAGGTGACGGTCCTTCAGTTCGTTGTTTTCAGCCTGCAACGCTTCGATGACGGCCGCAACGCGCTCCGCCTCATCCCCGCCCGCCCAGCCGCTGGCGTCCGCGGTTTCGGCCTCGCCATTCGCGGCGCCGGCGTTTTCATCGGCGGCGTCGGTCTCGGCCGGGATTTCAGAAGATTTTTTCTCGTCAGACATGGCAGAGTTTCCTGGCCGCGCACATAGCGGCATTTCCATTATCGCTTTGTCGAGGAGCGCTTTCCGATATCAGGCGGGCCCGGAAAAAATCAAGCGCCAGTTTTGCCTTCAAGCAGGCGGCCGACGACTTGGGCGGTGTAATCGACGACGGGGACGATGCGCGCGTAGTTCAGCCGTGTGGGGCCGATGACGCCGAGAACGCCGACGATTTTCTGTTCCTGATCGCGGTAAGGCGAGACAATGAGCGAGGAGCCGGACAGCGAAAAGAGCCGGTTTTCCGAACCGATGAAGATGCGCACGCCATCGCCGCCTTCGGCGAGCGTTAAGAGACGAATCAGTTCTTCCTTGGTTTCAAGATCATCGAAAAGCTGACGGATGCGTTCGAGATCGGCGGTGGCGCTCTCATCGGCAATGAGATTCGAGCGCCCGCGCACGATCAGGGTCTGGGCAGGCGTCTTTTCACCGCCGGCCCCCACAGCAAGACCCGCCTCGATCACCTTGCGGGACAATTCGTCGAGTTCTGCGCGCTGGACCTCATAGCTCTTGCGGACCTCTTCGCGCAAATCGGCAAGCGTGCGGCCGCGCAAAAGCGTGTTCAGATAATTCGAGGCTTCGGTGAGAGCCGACGCCGGCAGACCCGGCGGAAGGTCGATGAGCCGGTTCTCGACAGTACCCTTGTCGTCGACAAGCACGACGAGCGCCTTTGTCGGTTCGATGCGCACGAACTCGATGTGCTTAAGCGGGCTGTCGGTCTTGTTCGCCATCACGACGCCAGCGCCATGCGAGATGCCGGAAAGGAGATTGCTCGCCTCAGTCAGCAGGCCTTCGAGCGAAGCATCGCGCTGGCCTGAAACCCGCGTCTCAATCCGCGTGCGTTCATCTTCGGAGAGATCCCCCACTTCCAAAAGACCATCCACGAAAAAACGCAAGCCCAATTCGGTCGGCAGGCGCCCGGCGCTGGTGTGCGGCGCGAAAATCAAGCCCAGCGCTTCCAGGTCCGACATCACATTGCGGATGGAGGCGGGCGAGAGCGATGCCGAAATCTGCTTGGAAACGCTACGCGAACCGACCGGATCACCGGTCTCGAGATAGCTGTCGACAATCCGGCGGAAAATCTCGCGTGACCGACCGTCCAGTTCGGCGAGAAGGCCCACATGCTCAGATTTCTCGTCCATCACTCCGTTTTTCATGGGGCCTTGCACTGAAATCGTTCTTTCCCGGCAAATGAGTACACCACACGTAAGAGATAAGCCTGTTTTACGTTTTTCGCCATGGGACTGTCGTTGGACAAGACCAGCCGCAACCTTCGCGCTTTACGGCGAAATTGTCCTCTCCTATGAAGGCGCCGGCAACCAACAGCGAAAAGCAAGGAGCGGGTGAGCATGGCGCGGCCATCGAAACGAGCAGCGGATGAATTGCGCCGTGTCAGCCTTGAACGGGGCATGACGCGGCATGCGGAGGGGTCGTGCATGGTCCGCTTCGGCGACACCCATGTCTTGTGCACGGCAAGCGTTGAAACCTCCGTCCCGCCGTGGCTGCGTGGCTCCGGCCAAGGCTGGGTGACAGCCGAGTACGGCATGCTGCCGCGCGCCACCACCGAGCGGACCCGCCGCGAGGCGGCAGCCGGACGGCAATCGGGTCGCACACAAGAAATCCAGCGTCTGATCGGCCGCTCGCTACGCGCCGTCGTCGACCTCAAAAAACTCGGCGAAAACCAGATCACTATTGATTGCGATGTGATCCAGGCCGACGGGGGAACCCGCACGGCAGCCATCACCGGCGCGTGGGTCGCACTGCGCGATGCGGTTGAGTGGATGACGACACGCAGCATGATCGACCGTGCTGTCCTGAAGGATCACGTGGCCGCCATTTCCTGCGGTATCTACGAGAAGGAGCCTGTGCTCGATCTCGATTATGCGGAGGATTCAAACGCTGAAACCGATGCCAATTTCGTCATGACGGGGTCTGGCGGTGTGGTCGAAATCCAGGCAACGGCGGAAGGCGAGCCTTTTTCGGGCGAAGAGTTCGACAAGCTCTTGGGCCTAGCCCGCACAGGTATCGCCAAGCTCGTCGAAATCCAAAAGCTTTCAATCGTTTGAGCCTCCGTGATGCCGCGCCGCTTTGAAGAGGACAAGCTCGTTGTCGCGAGCCACAATCCGGGCAAGATCCGCGAGATTGCCGAACTCTTGAGCCGGTTTCCGGTCGATCTCGTTTCAGCGGCCGAATTGAACCTGCCCGAGCCGGAGGAAACCGGCACGACGTTCGAGGACAATGCGCTTATCAAGGCGCATGCGGCAGCAAAGGCGAGTGGCTTGCCCGCCCTCTCCGATGATTCAGGCTTTTGCGTGGAGGCCCTGAACGGCGAACCTGGCGTCCACTCGGCGCGCTGGGCGGGGCCCGACAAGGATTTCGCCCGCGCCATGCGTAATGTGGAAGAGCGCTTGCAGATGGCGGGCGCTTTGGAAGAGGATAGGCGGCGTGCCGGTTTTGTGGCGGCTTTGGCGCTCGCATGGCCCGATGGCCATGCCGAGACTTTTGACGGCCGGGTCGATGGGATCGCCGTTTGGCCACCCCGCGGGGATCAAGGCTTCGGCTATGACCCCATATTCAAGCCGGACGATCATGAACGCACCTTTGGCGAAATGAGCGCCGATGAAAAACATGGGCTTGACGAATATGGCGATGGTCTCTCACACCGCGCCCGCGCCTTTAAAAAACTCGTCGACGCCTGCTTTGACGGTTGAGGGGCACGCGCTTGCCATCTATGTGCATTGGCCGTTCTGCGCGGCCAAATGCCCTTACTGCGACTTCAACTCGCATGTGCGGCATGGCGGGGTCGATGAAGAGCGGTTCGCCCGCGCGTTGGCGAAAGAACTCGCCTCTTTCGCCGAACGGACACCCGGCCGGCATGTGACCAGTGTCTTTTTCGGCGGGGGCACGCCATCTTTGATGGCACCGGAGACGGTTGAAACCGTTCTTGTCACAATAGCGGACAACTGGACGGTCGATAAGGGCGCCGAAGTCACCCTTGAAGCCAACCCCACAAGCATCGAGGCCAGCCGTTTCAGGGGCTACCGGGCGGCGGGCGTCAATCGCGTTTCCATCGGTGTGCAGGCACTGAACGATACCGACTTGAAAGCGCTCGGGCGGCTGCACAGTGCCGAGGAAGCCCGCGCCGCTGTGTCGCTTGCCGCAGACGTCTTCGAGCGCGTCTCCTTCGATCTGATTTACGCCCGCATGGGCCAGAGTTTTGATGCCTGGCGGCGTGAGTTGTCGGAAGCCCTTGAGATGGCGGCAGGGCATCTCTCGCTCTATCAGCTGACGATTGAACCCGGCACACCGTTTCAGTCTCTCCATGCAGCGGGCCGTTTGGCGGTTCCCGATGAGGAAAAGGCGGCCACCTTCTATGAAATGACGCAGGACCTCACCGAGGCAGCCGGTCTTTGCGCCTACGAGGTCTCCAATCACGCGGTGCCTGGGCAGGAATCCCGGCACAATCTCACCTATTGGCGCTATCACGATTACATTGGGGCCGGACCCGGCGCGCATGGCC
>JAKSCL010000148.1 GCA_022360615.1 Hyphomicrobiales bacterium | reverse complement strand
GACATGCTGATGGGGAAGGGAGGCATTCGAGACAATCGCCACCGGATCGCTCGGGGGACGCCCCCCGGCCAGGAGCTTCTCGCGGATCGCAGGCAGGTTCTTCATGGCCATATACATGACGATAACGGGCGAGGCCGTTGCGACCGCCTGCCAGTCGACGCCGGCGGGCACGGTGCCCGAGGAATCGTGGCCGGTCAGGAAAATCACGCTGTGGTTCGTGTCGCGGTGGGTTGCGGGGATGCCCGCATAGGCAAGCCCGCCGACGCCCGATGAAATGCCCGGGATGATCCTGAACGGGATGCCCGCCTTGCGAAGCGCCTGACACTCTTCGCCTCCGCGCCCGAAAATGAACGGATCGCCGCCTTTCAGCCGGAACACCCGTTTCCCCGCGCGCGCCTCGTCAATGAGGCGGAGCGTGATGCCGGCCTGTTTGGGCGAGGGCTTGCCGCCGCGCTTTCCAGCGAACACGATCTCGCAATCCCGGGGCGCCCATTTGAGGATGCGGTCGCCGACGAGCGCGTCATGGACGATGATGTCGGCATGGCAAAGGCCGTGATAGGCAAGGAGCGACAAAAGCCCCGGTGCGCCGGGTCCCGCGCCCGCAAGCCACACGGAACCCGGCTCGAACTCCGGAAAGTCCTCTGCGTCGAGATCGGCGAAACCCCGCCTTTTCTCAAAGGCTTGTGCTATCGGAAACAGTTGGCGCAGGGTGTCCGTCATGAAACTGAACGCCTCTTGAGAACGAGGCCGGGAGCGCGCTTGATCCCATGCCGCGATTGAAGAACGAGGAAAAGGCCGCGCTGAGACGCGGCTGGACCACCGGCGCATGTGCGACGGCGGCGACCAAGGCCGCCTTCACCGCGCTCCTGACCGGCGATTTCCCAGACCCCGTGACGATCCGCCTGCCCAAGGGCGAGACCCCGGCTTTCGCGCTTGCCTTGGAAGAAACGGGCGAGGACTTTGCCCGGGCTGGCATCGTCAAGGATGCGGGCGACGATCCGGACGTCACGCATGGCGCGATGATTGTCGCGACCGTGCGCCCGGGTGCCGCCGGCGCGGGTGTGACGTTCTCGGCGGGCGAAGGCGTCGGCACGGTGACAAAGGCGGGGCTGCCGGTCGCGCCCGGCGAACCGGCCATCAACCCCGTTCCACGGCAGATGATGGTGGGTGCGGTTCGGGATGTGGCTGCCGATCACGGCGTGGCTGCCGATGCCGCCATTGAAATCGCGGTGCCGGGCGGGACAGCGCTCGCGGAAAAAACCTGGAACCCGCGGCTTGGCATTGTCGGCGGGATCTCGATCCTCGGCACGACGGGTGTCGTCCATCCGTTTTCGTGTTCGGCCTGGATTCATTCCATCCACCGCGGCATCGACGTGGCGCGGGCCGCCGGGCTTGAACGGGTGGCGGGCTCGACGGGATCGACATCCGAAAAGACCGTGCAGACACTCTATGGCCTGCCGGAGATTGCCCTCCTCGACATGGGCGATTTCGCGGGCGGCATGCTGAAATATCTGCGCGCCCATCCGGTTCCAAATGTCACAATCGCGGGCGGTTTCGCCAAATTGACGAAACTTGCCCAAGGCCATCTCGACCTTCATTCCGGGCGCAGTCAGGTCGATTTCGACTGGCTGGCGGAGCGGGCGAAGGAAGCGGGCGCCGAGAGCGCGCTGCAGGCGCGGGTCGCCGGCGCCAACACGGCGATGGAAGCGCTTGAGATCATGACGGCCGCGTCCATCCCGATTGCCGCTATCGTTGCGGAAGCGGCGCGGGAAACAGCGCGCGGCGTCCTGGGCAAAGCGCCGGTCGCTGTCGATGTGCTCGTCGTTGACCGCAAAGGCGGGGCCGTCGGCCATGCCAGCTAAGCGCGTTCTTATCCTGGGCGGCACGGCGGAGGCGCGGCAGCTTGCCGATGCGCTGTCGCAAGAACCCGCATTCGCGGTCATCACATCGCTTGCCGGGCGCACCTCAGAGCCTTCCCTGCCTGAGAGCGAAATCCGCATTGGCGGGTTCGGCGGCGTTGAGGGCATGTCGCGCTATCTGGCCGACGAACGCATCGAGCTTGTCGTCGACGCGACCCACCCTTTCGCCGCCGTCATCAGCCGTAGCGCCTTTGAGGCCTGCAAGGCATCGGGCGTGTGTTCCCTGCATCTCGTGCGTCCGGCCTGGGTTCGCCAGCCCGGCGATGCCTGGACCGTCGTGCCCGATATCGAAGCGGCCGCGCAGGCGCTTCAAACCGGCCAGCGCGCGTTCCTGACCACCGGCAGCAGCGGGCTTCAGCCCTTCGCGGACCGGGCCAGCGACATTCACTTCATTGCCCGCATGATCGAATCGCCAAACGAGGCGCTGCCGGAGGGCTTTCAGATCGTTCGCGCCCGGCCGCCCTTTTCGCTTCAGGATGAGAGCGCGTTTCTGCGGGATCATGCCATCGATGTTCTGGTCACAAAGAATGCGGGGGGCACAAGCACCTACGCCAAGATTGAAGCGGCGAGGCACCTCTCGCTGCCCGTCATCATCGTCGACCGGCCGAAGGACGTGCCGGACGCAGATGCGGACACCGTCGAGGCCATGCTGGACCTGATGCGGGCTCATGCCGGCTGACCTGTCTTGCGGTTGCGCAACACATGTTCGTGCGCGGCGCTGTAAAGCGCGGAGTCCTCGAAATCCTCAGCGGCGAGAACACGTCCCACCAGAATGAGGGCCGTGCGCGTGATCTTCGCCGCGCGCACCTTTTCCGCAATATCTGAAAGCGCGCCCCGCAAAATCTGCTGGTCCGGCCAGGTGGCGCGGTAGATCACGGCGACCGGGCAATCCGCCCCGTAATGCGGCTCAAGCGCCCGGCGCACATGGGCGAGATTGCGGATGGAGAGATGGATGGCGAGCGTTGCGCCCGACAACGCCAAGGTCTCCAATTCCTCACCGGGCGGCATGGCGGAGGCTTTCATCGCCGTGCGGGTGAGGACGATGGTCTGGGAGACATTCGGAAGCGTCAGTTCCGTCTTCAACTCCGCCGCAGCGGCCGCATAGGCGGGAACGCCGGGCGTCACGTCGTAGGCGATGCCGAGCGTGTCGAGACGGCGCATCTGCTCGGCAATCGCGCCGTAAAGCGACGGGTCGCCGGAATGGACACGGGCCACATCGAGGCCGCCGGCGTCGGCGCGCTCGATTTCGGCGATGATTTCGTCAAGCGTCATGGGCGCCGTGTCGATCACGCGCGCACCTTCCGGCGCTGCAGCAACCACCGCCTCCGGCACCAGCGAGCCGGCATAAAGGCATACGGGGCAGCGCTCAATCAGCCGCAAGCCGCGCACGGTGATGAGGTCGGGCGCGCCCGGTCCGGCGCCGATGAAATGCACCGTCATGCCGCACCTCTTTTGTCGCGTTTGGCGGCATAGCCGCGCGGTGTGTAGACGCGCACTTGGCCGTCGCCGCCCTGAAAGGCGCGGGTTGCGCTGGAGCCGACGAGGACAAGCGAGAGCATGTCCACGAGGTTCGGATCGAAGTCGGCAATCGGCGTCACGGTGAGCCGCTCGCCCGGCCGGCCGAGATTGGTGGCAATCGTAACAGGCGTGTCCGCTGGGCGTTCCGCGGCAAGGATCTCGATTGCACGCAGAAGCTGATGCCGCCGCCGCTCCGAGCGGGGATTGTAAAGCGCGACCACAAAGTCGCCCGTAGCCGCAGCGTGGAGCCGCTTTTCGATGGCCTCCCAGGGTGTCAAAAGATCGGAGAGCGAGATGGCGCAGAAATCATGCCCGAGCGGCGCGCCGATGCGGGCGGCGGCCGCCTGGAGCGCCGAAATGCCGGGCGCGACGGCGATGTCGGTGCGCAATGCCGCGTCCGGAAGCGAACCGTCGCGCGCCGCCTCGTCGCGCACCTCGTAGACAAGGGCGGCCATGGCATAGATGCCGGGGTCGCCGGAGCAGATGAGAGCGACATCGCGGCCCTTGGCCGCCGTCTCAAACGCGAAGCGGACGCGGTCTTCTTCGGCGCCCAAAGGAAAGCGGTGCTCCTCGCGCGCGCCGCCGATATCCGCGCACAGATCGAGATAAAGCCCATAACCGACCCAATCGTCGGCTTGCGCGAGAAGCTGGCTTGCTTCGCGGCTGCGCCATGCGGGCGCGCCGGGCCCGATGCCGACCACGGAGACGCATCCGCGTGCCCGGCCCGCATTCTCGGGGCGGACGATACGATTCGCCAACGCAACGGCGCAGGTGGCGCGTGCGTTCTTCCGCTTCTCGACGATGAGGTTTCCAGTTTCGCCCGCCGCAGCAAGCGCCGCCGCCTCGGCAACGCCAGCAACCCCGACCTCCCGTTTCACCGTGGCAGAGGGATTGGGCAGGCGGTGTTCCTCGCGCAGAAGCGCTGCCCTGGAGAAAAACCGCGCCGGAACACCAAGCGTCTCAGCGAGTGCGTGGATCGCGGGCTCGTCGGCCTTGCGGTCGATGGATGCGATACAGGCAATGGAATCTGCAGCAAGGCCGGCTTGTTCGATTGTTTGTCGAACGAGCGCGCCCAGGACATCGGTTGGGCAGCCTCTGTCGCATCCAACACCAACTACCAAGCGGCGAGGGTGATAGATGAGCGAAAAGGGGTCAGCGCTACCTCTCCCAACGGATTCAACGAGTTTCAGCGGGGCGTCGGCGGCGATGTTCAGGGCGGATCGGTCGAGCCATTCAAACGCGCCTTCGATCGAAACGGGCTCGCCCGCAAGAAGCCCCGCCATCACCGCTTTGGCGTTTTGGGGATTGCTCAGCGTCCAGCCTTCGGGCGGGGCATCGAGCGCGGTTCCGAAGCGTAGATCGCCCGCCGTCGTGATGGCGGCCTGTGCACCGAGATGATTTGCAAGGTCGCGCGCCAGGTCGTTGGCGCCGCGATGGCCACCGAGAAGCGGCATGACCGACGTGCCATCCTCGGCAATGGCGAGGACCGGCGGCTCCTGATGCTTATCGCCAAGGTGCGGGGCGACGGCCCGAATGAGGATCCCGGCGGAGCAAATACCGATGACCGGTGCGCCATCGCGGAACAGTCCGCCGATATGGGCCATGGCATCATCGAACGAAACGGCGGCATCCGGCAGGCGCGGGCGAAAGCCGTGGATGGCGGCGCCCTCCAGATGATCGGATACCGTCTCGGCGGTTGCGAGCGCCGAGGGACCAAGCACGATGATCGCAGGCCCGGTCATTGCAAAGGTGCTCCCTTGCGCGAGACAAGGATTGTCGAGAAGTAGGGTGGCAGGGTCCCGTTGAGTTCGGAAAGCGGCAAGGCCCGTGGCGCGTCATCCGCTGGGGCGGCGATCAGCATTGCTCTGTCCGCGAGGCCATTCCGCTTCAAAATTCCGGCGATCTTTTCGAAATGCCGCCCGACCTTGATGATCGCGGCGGCATCGCAGGCCGCCAGCCGGTCCTCCAGCGCACCGCCATCCAAAGTCGCCGGGATGATCGAAAACACATCCATGCGTGAGGCGAGCGCCAGGCCGATCTCAGCCGCGCAGGCGGTCACCGAGGTGACGCCCGGAACAACGGCCACATCGTAGCGCCCCGCAAGCCGCGCATGCACGTGGATGGCGCTGCCGTAAAGAAAGGGATCGCCCTCGCACAGGAGGACGACATTGCGGCCCGCATCCAAATCCGCCGCGATCAAAGCCGAGGCGCGGTCATAGGCGGCCTGTGCCGGGGCGAGATCGCTCGCCATTGGCAGGCGGAACGGACGTTCGATCTGGTGCGCCCGCCCAAGGTGATCAGCCACGATATCGCGGGCGCGCCTGCGGCCATTTTCCGTTTCGGGATAAGCGGTGACATCGGCGCTTTCGATGAGGCGGGCGGCCTTCAGCGTCAAGAGTTCAGGGTCGCCCGGACCGACGCCGACAATATGGAGCTTGCCGGTCGTCATGGCTTCACCGCCCGCCATTGTGTGACCGCCATGCGCGGACGCATCCCGCGAAAGCCGCCCACATCGGTTGCGGCCGACACCTGAATGCGCACCAGCTCGCCGCCGCGGTCCCGGTGCCACGCGGAAAGCGCGGTCTCGCCTTCAAGCGTCACGGCGTTCGCGACCACCCGCCCGCCGATGGGGAGGGCCTGCCAGGCGGCCTTGAAAATGGCCGGGTCGGACACACCGCCGCCGATGAAAACGGCGTCCGGGG
>JAKSCL010000267.1 GCA_022360615.1 Hyphomicrobiales bacterium | reverse complement strand
TCGGCCCCATCACGGCGATCTCCGCCGTCGGCCAGGCATAATTGATATCCCCGCCGATATGTTTCGAAGCCATGACGTCGTAGGCCCCGCCATAGGCCTTGCGGGTGATCACGGTCACAAGCGGCACGGTGGCCTCGGTGAAGGCAAAGAGCAGCTTGGCGCCATGCTTGATCAGCCCGCCATACTCCTGCGCCGTGCCAGGCAGGAAGCCCGGCACATCGACGAAGGTGACGATCGGGATGTTGAAGCAGTCGCAAAACCGCACGAAGCGGGCCGCCTTGCGGCTCGCATCCGAATCGAGAACGCCCGCCAGAACCATGGGCTGGTTGGCGACGATGCCGACGGTGCGCCCCTCCATCCGCCCAAAGCCGGTCACGATATTCTTGGCGAAGTCCGCCTGGATCTCGAAGAAATCGCCCTCATCGACCGTCTTCAGGATGAGCTCCTTCATGTCGTAGGGCTGGTTGGGGTTGTTGGGAATGAGGGTGTCGAGCGACATCTCCTGCCGGTCGGCATCGTCGACGGCGGGTATCTCCGGCACGCCATCGGTGTTGTTCAGCGGCAGAAGATCGACAAGCTTTCTCAGGTCGAGAAGCGCCTCCACATCGTGCTCGTAAGCGCCGTCGGCGATGGAGGATTTGGTCGTGTGGACGGACGCTCCGCCCAACTCCTCCGCCGTCACCGTCTCGTTGGTCACCGTCTTCACCACATCAGGGCCGGTGACGAACATGTAGCTCGTATCGCGCACCATGAAGATGAAATCCGTCATGGCGGGCGAATAGACATCGCCGCCCGCGCACGGCCCCATGATCACCGAAATCTGCGGGATCACGCCGGACGCGATAACGTTGCGCTCGAACACCTCGCCATAGCCCGCAAGCGCCGCCACGCCTTCCTGGATGCGCGCGCCGCCGGCGTCGAACTGTCCGGTGACCGGCGCGCGGTTCTGAAGCGCCATGTCCTGGATCTTCACCATCTTCTGGGCATGGGTCTCCGACAGCGAGCCGCCGAACACGGTGAAGTCCTTGGCGAAGAGATAGACGAGACGGCCATTGATGGTGCCCCAGCCGGTCACCACGCCATCACCCGGTATCGTCGTTTCGCCCATGCCGAAATCGACGCAGCGGTGCTGCACGAACATATCGAATTCCTCGAAGGAGTCCTCATCGAGAAGGATCGACAAGCGCTCGCGCGCCGTCAGCTTGCCGCGGGCGTGCTGCGCCTCGATACGTTTGAGGCCGCCCCCGATGCGCGCGATGTCGCGCCGCTTGTCGAGCTCTTCAAGCACTTCTTTCATTGGAACACTCCCTCAACACGCAGAAACAGCACGGCTTCAGTTAAAAGGCGGGAACCCTCGGGGCCGGTTGACACACGGAATTTCGTAAGCCGGGAAGACCGCAATCGCAAGCCCGCGCCATCAAGCCTCTGGCGCGAAGCGCCGGAGCGCCGCCTGCTCGGCCCTGATGCGGATGAAGAGGATGCCGGCGTTGAGGACGGAAAAAACCGTCATGACCCACCACAGCCCAAAGGCCGCCGGAAGAAGCAGAAACTCAAGCATAAGCGCAATATAGATCGGATGCGGCATGATGCGGTAAGGCCCGCGCGCAACGAGCTTCTCGCCCGGAATGACGACGATGCGGCTCGTCCAGCGCCTGCCGAGCGTGGCGACGGCCCAGAAACGGAAAGCAACGACAAGGATATAGGCGCCAAAAAGAGCGGCGTTGAGCGGCTGGCCGAAAGCCGTAATCCAAAGCGCGATCACCCAGCCGCCATGGATGGCCACCATCGGATAATAATGGGAAAACCCCGTTTCGATGCCGCCCTCTTTCAGAAGACGCCTGGCGTTGCGGCGGCCGGCGACAGCCGTCCCGACACGCTCAACCGTCACCGCCAGGAGGATCGCGAAGGCGATCAGGTCACCGCACTCCATGCGCGATGCCCTCAATCACCGGCGCGGAAGACATATCGGCCTTCTGAGCATTATGCGAAAAGACCAGGAAGAGAGTGATGGTCAACGCGGGCGTCCTTTGAACAAGGGGGCGAACAATGACGCTCTCATGTTGAGGAGCGGGTGTAACCCGCGTCTCGAGACATGGGCTGCGGGTTTTGTCTTTGTGGCCCATTCCTTCGAGACGCTTGCTTCGCTCGCCCCTGGGATAAGGCTGAGGACGCCGACCGCGTCGCACACGGCCCTACGCCTCAGAACCGCCGGACAGAAGCGCCAGAATCTCGGCGGCCGCGTTCATTTCCCCCTCGCGCCGGGCGCGCCGCCGCAGGGCATCCTCATCCTTGCCCCAGAGCGCCATCTGCCAGTCCTCATCGAGATGGGCGAGCATCCAGGCTTCGCCGCCGGACAAGCGCCCGCGCCGCACCGCCAATGCAAGGATCGCCGATCCCGTCAACGTTGTGATGACATGCAGCGCCGCGAGCGCGAAGGCATCATCATCCGGCAGGAAGCCGCGCATGGCGCCGGTTAGACCCGCCGGTTGGGCCTGATGCATGACACCGGCGATGAGAACCGGTCTGACACCCGCCTCCTCCGCCAGCCAGTCGACAACCGGATCCCACAATTCGCGCTGGCGCTCGGCCAGCCCTTCCTGGCTTTCGGCGCGGTAGCATAAAAGGTCGCTTTGCGCATAGCTGAGGACATCGTCGAGCACTTCGGCCTCGCGCCCACGCACCCCGTCGATCGCGGTATTGACCAGACGGGTATAAGGCATCCGTGCGGGATCGATCGTGCCGTCTTGCGCATTCCACTCTTCAACCAGACGCGTGGCGAGGCCTGCAACCGGCACGGCCAGCGGCGCGCGCGCCGGGGTGTGTGCGGGCTTCCCGTCGAGATGCAGCCAATGACCCTCCGGCCGCGCGGCAACCGTCGCCTCCTTGTAAAAGCGCTTCGGAAGCGGCTGCGCGCTCAGCTTTTGCGCGGTGCGGATCGGATCGCCCGTTGCCGGGGTCATGACACCGGCTCCGCTTCGCGTTTGCCGAAAACGCTTTCGATGGCGGGAAGCACGTCCTCAAAGCCTGTCACGAAATGGTCGGGGTCCACGCCGCGCAGCGCCGCCTCGCCGTGATAGCCCCACGCAACCGCGATGGAGCGGGCGCCGGCGCTCTTTGCCATCTGCATATCGAAGGTCGTGTCACCGATCATGACGGTCGCCCCGGGCGGAACGCCCGCCGTCCTCATCGCCTCTTCCAGCATATGGGGATGCGGTTTCGAGGGCCCGTCATCGGCGGTGTGGAGCGTGAAGAAATGCTCGCGCAATCCGTGATGACCGAGCACGAATTCAAGGCCGCGCAGCGATTTTCCCGTCGCAACGCCAAGCAGCACCGACGGTTCGCCCGCAAGCGCCTCGACCGTCTCGCGCGCGCCCGGATAAAGCGGCTCGTGATGGTCCGGTTCCTGGCGCAGATCCTTGAACGCCGCCTTGTAGGCATCGGAAAGAAGGTGCACGTCACCCATCTCCGCATCGGGTACGAGTTGGGCAACCGCCTCCGGCAAGGAAAGGCCGACAATCGAGAGAATGGCCTGACGGTCCGGCAGCGCCACGCCATGCGCATCGAAGGCGCGTGTCATGGCTGTCACGATCAGGTGCTGGCTGTCGACCAGCGTCCCATCGCAATCGAAAACGACAAGCCGAGGGATATCGCTCATGCGCCCTCCTCTGCGCCTTCCAATTCGTCCATGTCGAAGCGGTCGGGATCGAACCCCAGCACCCGCCAGGATTGCAGCATGTGCTGGGGCAAGGGCGCGGTCGCATCGATCGTTCCGCCATCGGGGTGAGGCAGCACAATACGCCGGGCCAGAAGATGAAGCCTGTTCTGCAAACCGCCCGGGAATTCCCAATTCTCGACATTGAAATATTTCGGATCGCCCAGGATCGGGTGGCCGGTATCGGCCATGTGCACGCGCAGTTGGTGAGTCCGTCCAGTCACCGGCTTCAGCGAAAGCCAGGCGAAACGCTGGCCGGACTGATCGATGACGGCATAATAGGTCACGGCATGGTCGGCGCCGTCATCGCCATGCCGGGCCGTCACCATTTTCTCGCCCTCGGGCCCTTCGGCCTTTCTCAGCCAGGTTGAAATCTTGCCCTGACGCGGCTTCGGTACGCCTTTGACGAGCGCCCAATAGATTTTGCGGGCCGAGCGGGAGCGGAAGCTGCGCGCAAGGTCCGACGCCGCCTTCCTGGTCTTGGCGATCACCAGACAGCCGGAGGTATCGCGGTCGAGCCGGTGCACGAGCCGTGGTTTTTGCCCCCGCTTGTCGCGCAGCGCTTCGAGCATCGCATCGATATGGGTCTTCAGCCCCGGCCCGCCCTGCACCGAGATACCGAACGGCTTGTTCAGCACAAGCACGGTGTCGTCCTCATAAAGCGTCATTTCGCGCAGACGCCGCTTGTCCTCGCTCTCAAAACCGCCCCCGCCCGCGGGCTTCGCCACCGCGTCCGGCAAGGGCGGAACGCGGATCGACTGGTCAGCCTCAAGCCGTGTCGCGGCCTTCACCCGCGCGCCATCGACCCGCACCTGCCCCGTGCGCAAGAGCTTTTGCAGCGCGCCGTGCTGAAGGCCCGGATAGTGCGCCTTGAACCAGCGGTCGAGACGCATGCCGGCTTCATCGTCCTCCACCGTCTTGATGGAAACTCCGCTCATGCAAGGCTCCGCATGGCGGCAAGACCGAGGAAGATCGCCATCACCGACAAGGCAACGGAGGCGAGCGTGTAGCCGAACGCGGTCAGCGTATCGCCCCGTTCCCAGAGCGAGGCGAAATCGAGGGAGAAGGCGGAGAATGTCGTGAAGCCGCCCAGAACGCCGGTCGTCAGGAACAGGCGGATATCGTGGCTCCCGGGCATCTTGCGCGCGAGCCACTCGATCAGGAGGCCCATGGCAAAACAGCCGAGAACGTTGACGATGAGCGTGCCATAGGGGAACCCCGGCCCAAACGCCCGGAACGAAGCGGTCGTGACGGCATAGCGGGCGGCCGCGCCGATTGCGCCGCCGAGCGCCACCAGGAGGAAATTCGTCATGCCTTTCTCTCTGCCCTCAAACGGGCCCAATAGTCCAGCCGTTTGCGCAGTTCGCGCTCGAAGCCGCGCTCGACGGGCTGGTAGTATTCTTCGCGTTCCATCGTTTCGGGAAAATAGTTCTGGCCGGAAAAGGCATCGGGCGCGCTGTGGTCGTAGTCATAGCCCGCGCCATAGCCTTCCGATTTCATGAACGTCGTCGGCGCATTCAAAATGTGCTTCGGCGGCATCAGCGAGCCATGCTGTTTGGCGGAGGCGGCGGCCGATTTGTAAGCGCCATAAGAAGCGTTCGATTTCGGCGCCGTCGCGCAATAGATGACCGCTTGGGCAATCGCCAACTCGCCTTCGGGGCTGCCGAGGAAATCATAGGCGTCCTTTGCCGAAAGCGTCTGAACAAGCGCCTGAGGGTCGGCAAGCCCGATGTCCTCGACCGCCATACGCACCACGCGCCGCGCGATGTAGAGCGGGTCCTCCCCGGCATTCAGCATGCGGGCGAGCCAATAGAGCGCCGCATCGGGATCCGAGCCCCGCACCGATTTGTGTAACGCCGAGATGAGATTGTAATGCTCGTCCTGCGCTTTGTCATAGACCGGCGCGCGGCGTTGGACGAGCGCGATCAGCGCCTCGGTATCGAGCGCCGCATCGGACGTCTCGGTGACGCTGAAAACGCTGTCGGCCAGTTGCAACAGCCCCCGCCCGTCGCCATCGGCCATCCCTTTGAGCATCTCACGCGCGTCCGCATCGAGCGGCAGGCTTCGTCCACGATGCGCCTCCGCCCGGGCCAAAAGCCGCTCAAGCGCCGCATCGTCGAGCCGCTTGAAGGTGAGCACCTGGGCACGCGACAGGAGCGCGGCATTCAAGGCAAAGGACGGGTTCTCGGTGGTCGCGCCCACAAGCGCGATCGTGCCGTCTTCCATATGCGGCAGGAAGGAGTCCTGCTGGGCGCGGTTGAAGCGGTGTATCTCATCGACGAACAACAGCGTGCGTGTGCCGTTCCGGAGCCGCATTTCGGCGGCCGCGAAGGCTTTGCGCAAATCCTGAACGCCGGAGAAAATCGCCGAAAGCTGATGGAAGGCGAGCCTTGTTTCTTCCGCAAGGAGCCGGGCGACAGTCGTCTTTCCGGTACCCGGCGGCCCCCAAAGAATGAGCGAGGGAAAGACCTTCGCCGTAAGAAGGCGTGTCAACGCGCCTTCCTCGCCGACGAGGTGATCCTGCCCCACAACGTCGCCAAGCGATGCCGGCCTCAAGACGTCGGCAAGCGGTCTTTCGCTATCGGATATGCCGGCAAACCCGGCGCGCGCTCCGGGCGCCGGACCGAACAGATCCCCCGCCATCGCCCCTCACCCACGCACGACCATGTCGAGAACGCGGCTGCCGCGCTGAATCTCCAGCCGCCATGTGCGGGCCGGGAATTCAGTGATATCCTCAAGCTGCCGTGTCGATGTGACACGTTCGTCATTGACCGTGAGGATGACATCGCGCGGCCTCATGCCCATCCGCGAGGCGGGCGAGCGGCGCGAAATGCTCTTCACCACCACGCCGTCGGACGGCGCGGTGACTTGCAGTTCTTCGGCAACTGCGGGCGACAGATTGAGGACGGTCGCCCCGGCAAGCGGGGAGCGCCCCGTAAGGAACCGCTCATCGCGCGGCGGGTCCTCGGGCGCGGGCACAAGCCTGATTTCGGCCAGGTAGGGCCTGCCGTCACGGACCACGCGCAAATGAGTCTCTCCATCCGTGCCCTGCAAGGCGAAGCGATAGCTGAAACTGTCCGGGTCCTCGACCGCCTGCTCTCCCACCTCCGTAATCACGTCGCCTGGACGCAAGCCCGCCCGGGCGGCCGGGCCGTCGCGCGACACCTCCGCCACCAGAACGCCCACGGGCCGGTCGAGCCCCAGGCTCTCGGCGATCTCGGCATCGAGCGGTTGAAGCCGGGCACCCAGCCAGGGCCGTTGAACCACATTGCCGGTGCGCGCCGATTCGGCCACCACGCGCACCATGTTTGCCGGAATGGCGAAACCAATGCCGTGTGAGCCGCCGGAGCGCGAGAAAATGGCCGTGTTGATGCCGATAAGTTGCCCGGTCATGTCGATCAGTGCCCCGCCCGAATTGCCCGGATTGATGGGTGCATCCGTCTGAATGAAGAACTGGTAGTCGGAAACGCCGACTTTCGTGCGGGCCTCCGCCGAGACGATCCCGCTGGTCACCGTCTGCCCGACGCCGAACGGATTGCCGATGGCAAGCACCAGATCGCCCACCTCGATATTGTCGGAGTCCGCGAATGTCAGATGCGGGTAAGGCGCATCCTGCGATGGAATCCGGAGCACGGCGAGATCCGTCTGCTCATCGGAGAGAATAACAGCGGCCTCGTATTCGCGCTTGTCAGACAAGACCACGGTCACCGCCTCCGCGCCGCGGATGACGTGATGGTTGGTGACGACGATCCCCTCCGAGTCGATGATCACGCCGGAGCCGAGCGAGTTCCGCAACCGCTCGCGCGGCGGGCCGAAGGGCGTATCGCCGAAGAACTGCCGGAACAGGGGGTCGTTGAAAAGCGAGGTCGAAGGCCCGCGCTCGCGTACAACCTGCGCGGCATAAACGTTCACGACCGCGGGGGCCGCTTTCTTCACGACGGGTGCAAAGGACAGCCTGATTTCCGCCTCCGACTGCGGCAACCGGCGTTCCTGAGCGAATGCCGGTCCACCCGGAGCAGCAGCCCAAACAAAGGAAAAGGCGATGATGAGATGCAAAAGGAGATGTCGCATGCGCATGGCGAATGATGACGTTTTTTGCGATGAACAGACAATGAACCCATCGAAAGATGGGCATTTCCTTGCCCGCAGTCCAGAACGAAAAAGGCGGCTCCCGATGGAAGCCGCCCCATGAACACGTGCCCGGATCGGATAAGGCCCTATGCCGCTTCTTCTTCCGTATGATCCGTTTCAGCGGTCGGGCCGGAATCGATTCCCTTGGCGTCCACGTCGCGGTCAACCAGTTCGATCACGGCCATGGGCGCCGAATCGCCATAGCGGAAACCCGCCTTGAGAACCCGCGTATAACCGCCTTGCCGGTCCTGATAGCGGGGACCCAGCACATCGAACAGCTTCTTCACCATCTTCTCGTCGCGGATTTGGGCGATCGCCTGACGCCGCGCATGCAGGTCGCCGCGCTTTGCGAGCGTGATCAGCTTGTCGGCCACCGAGCGCAAATCCTTCGCCTTCGGCAAGGTGGTGGCGATCTGCTCATGCTTGATAAGGGCTGCCGCCATATTGGCGAACATCGCCTTTCTATGGCTCGCCGTGCGGTTGAATTTCCGCCCCGAATTTCTGTGACGCATCGTTCCCTACTCCGTCAGCGCGCGTTGCGCGCCAGTCAGTACTGTTCCTCGAACCGCTTTGCGAGATCGTCGATGTTTTCCGGCGGCCAGTTCGGCACTTCCATACCGAGATGGAGCCCCATCTGGGCAAGCACTTCCTTGATCTCGTTGAGCGACTTGCGGCCGAAATTCGGCGTGCGCAACATCTCCGCTTCGGTCTTCTGGATAAGGTCGCCGATATAGACGATGTTGTCGTTCTTCAGGCAGTTTGCCGAGCGCACGGACAATTCCAACTCGTCGACCTTCTTCAGAAGCGCGGGGTTGAACGCGAGATCGGGGACCGATTCCTCGACGACCTCTTTCTCCGGCTCTTCGAAATTGATGAAGATCTGGAGCTGATCCTGCAGAATGCGCGCCGCAAAGGCAACGGAATCGTCGGGTGTCAGCGAACCGTCGGTTTCGATGTTGAGGGTCAGCTTGTCGTAGTCGAGGACCTGGCCTTCCCTTGTATTCTCGACCTTATATGAGACCTTCTTCACCGGCGAGTAGAGGCTGTCGACCGGGATCATGCCGATCGGCGCGTCATCGGGCCGGTTCCGGTCCGCCGGCACATAGCCCTTGCCGTTATCGACCGTGAATTCCATGCGGATTTCAGCCCCCTCATCGAGCGTGCAAAGCACCAGTTCCGGGTTCAGGACCTGAATGTCGCCGGTGACCTGAATATCCCCCGCGAGAACCGGTCCGGGGCCATCCTTTCTAAGGATAAGGCGTTTCGGCCCGGCGCCATCCATTTTGACGGCAATGTCCTTGATGTTGAGGACGATATCGGTGACGTCCTCGCGCACGCCCGCGATCGAAGAGAACTCATGCAGAACCCCGTCGATCTGGACGGCCGTCACCGCAGCGCCCTGAAGCGATGAGAGGAGAACCCGGCGCAACGCGTTGCCGAGCGTCAGGCCGAAACCGCGCTCCAAAGGCTCAGCGATCACCGTCGCGAAACGGCGCGGGTCGTAGCCGGGTGTGACATCAAGTTTTGTCGGCTTAATCAATTCGAGCCAATTGCTTTGCATTCGCTCAGTCCTTTTCAAACAGTTTGGCCCGTTTTCCAGGCCTGTCATGCGTGCCGCCGGTTTGAGAAGCGCGCGGCCCCAGCGCGAAAACCGGTCAGACGCGGCGGCGCTTGCGCGGACGGCAGCCATTGTGCGGGATTGGCGTCACATCGCGGATCGAGGTGATCGTAAAGCCCGCGGCCTGAAGCGCGCGCAAAGCCGATTCACGGCCCGAACCCGGTCCGCGAACCTCCACCTCAAGCGTGCGCATGCCATGTTCCTGCGCTTTCTTCGCGCAGTCCTCGGCGGCCACCTGAGCGGCATAGGGCGTCGATTTCCGCGAGC
>JAKSCL010000055.1 GCA_022360615.1 Hyphomicrobiales bacterium | reverse complement strand
GACGAATTCGGGGCTGCGGGCCGCCTGCATCTCAAACAGCAGCGATTGCGTCTCGTGAATCGTCATACCGAGCGACGAGCCCACCGGCTGATGCCGCCAGGCTTGCGGCAAGCCCTGTTCGTATAGCGCGTGTCCCGTCTCATGGATCACGCCCATGAGGCTTGAAGTGAAGTCGAGCGGGTCGTAACGCGTGGTGATACGGCAGTCGTCGGGCGTACCGCCGGAAAAGGGGTGGTGGCTCTCATCGAGACGGCCATGGCGAAAATCGAAACCAAGAAGCCCCATTACCTTGATGCCGAGCGCTTTTTGAATCCCTTCGTCAAACGGACCCTCAGGATGGATGATTTCGGGTCCGGACGCCTGCCGCGCTAGAACGTCTTCGAGAAAAGGCGGAAGGAATGCAGCCAAATCGTCGAAGACGGGATCGATTTCAGCGGCACGCCGCCCCTGGTCGAAACCGTCAAGCAGCGCATCATAAGGGGAAAGACCAAGCGCGTCCGAAAGGATGCGCGCCTTTTCGCGGACCAGCCCCAGCAACTCAGCAAGCTTCGGGGCGAGCATCGAAAAATCGCTCTCATCGCGCGCGGTACGCCAGAGCATTTCCGTGCGCGATTCGGCGAGCGACATCGCCTCGATCAGATCGGCCGGAAGCGCAGCGACGCGGGTATAGTGGTGGTCCATCTCCGAAAGATTGGCGGCATCGAAACCCTCGAGCGGCCCCTCCTTTGCCGCGGCGATAAGATCCGCGATCTCAGGATCGATCGAGCGCTCAAACGAAAGGCGCGCCAACAACGCAAGCTGCACTGCACGCGATTCCGCGCCGCCATCGGGCATCACAGCGGCCCGGTCCCAATGGAGGATCGATGCCGCCTCGTTGAGCTTTTCAATCTCCGCGAACCTGCTCTTCAAGGCGGCATAGGCCGTGTTTTGAATCTCGATTGGTCCAGCTTCCATGTTCACCCTTCAGTGCGCAGCCGCCCCCGAATGAAAAGCGCAGCGATCACCACCATCACAACCGCCATTGCATACCATGTGATCGCATATTCCAGATGCCGGTTCGGAATGACGTCATGAACCTCTTGAGGATCGCGTCCGCGCGGCCAGCCGCCCGGAACATTCACGTTCGCTGCCTCGATCATGACGGGCAGCGCCCCGGGATGGCCGCTTGCCTCAGCCATCGCTGCGACATCGCGATGGAACCAGAGATTGCCCGCGATATCGTTATCGGCGCCGAACATCCCCTTTTCTTCTGTGCTACGCAAAAGCCCGGTCACCGTCACCTCGCCCTCAATTTGGCCTTCGCGCCGCGCGGAGGGGTCTCTCAGCGCCTCCGGCACCGAACCCCGGATGACGAGCAACGGCGGCGCACCCTCGCGCATGAGCGGCGTCACCACCCGGTAACCCGGCGGCTGGCCCGGCGCCGAACCGAAAAGATATAGCTCGCCCTCATGATCGAAAACGCCGGTTGCCGCGACATGGCTGAAAGCCGCGTTTGCCGGGTCATCCGCCTCCGCGATGACCGTATCGATGGGCCGCGGTGGTTTGGCGATGCCACGCTCGATGGCGTTCAGAATTCCGTTTTTCCATTCAAGCCGCTGCAACTGCCAGGTGCCGAGGGAAATCAGGATTCCCAAAGACACAAGGGTCACAATCAAGGGCGCGGCGATGCGGGTCATCGGCGTTCAACGGTCTCAATAAATCGGTAAAATGGCCTCAAGGATCAGCGATCCTCAAGACGGCCTTCCGCGGCCTTATTCACATATTGTAGTGCAATCAACACACCTTTCAGGGGCCGCAAAACGCCGAGGGCAATGATGACTGTCAACGGCAGCCAGATGGCGGCGGTGACCCAAAGCGGCGGTTGGTAGAGCATTTCGGTCGCAAGCGCGCCTGCGACAACGACGAAGCCGACGATCATAATGACGAAGACGGCCGGACCATCACCGGAATCAATGAAGGCGAAGTCGAGCCCGCAAACGCTGCAGGATGGCGCGGCCTTGATGAAACCCTCGAACAGCGGGCCGTCCCCGCAATGCGGACAGCGGCCTCTCAGCCCGGTCGAATAGGGCGAAAGCGGAGGATCTTTTCGCTCCATCCGCCTTACCCGATGCTCTTTTAGTGGCCAGCGTTAGGGCCCGCGCCCCAGACGTAGATAACGGCGAAGAGGAACAGCCACACCACGTCGACGAAGTGCCAATACCACGCAGCCGCCTCGAAACCGAAGTGTTTCTTCGACGACATCTGGCCAGCCATGATCCGTCCCAGACACACCGCCAGGAAGATCGTACCGATGATCACATGGGCGCCATGGAAACCGGTCGCCATGAAGAAGGTTGCGCCGTAAATGTGCCCAGAGAAGTCGAAATACGCGATGCTGTATTCATAAGCCTGGATGATCGAGAACAGGACACCAAGGGCGACCGTGAGCGCGAGGCCGAGCTTGGCCCCCTGCTTATCATCATGCAGAAGCGCGTGGTGGGCCCATGTCACCGTCGTTCCCGACGTCAGCAGAATGAGCGTGTTCAGCAGCGGAAGGTGCCAAGGATCAAAGGTCTCAATGCCTTCCGGCGGCCACTGACCGCCCAGCAGTTCAGCGCGTTGATACTGAATGGCCGCATCGGGGAAAAGGGCCGCATCGAAATAGGCCCAGAACCAAGCGACGAAGAACATCACCTCCGAGGCGATGAAGAGAATCATACCGTAGCGCAGGTGAAGCGAAACAACGGGCGTATGGTCGCCGGCAATCGATTCCCGGATGACGTCGCGCCACCACACAACCATTGTGTACAAGATACCAAGCGTACCCAGCGCAAACAGCCAGGGCGGGCCGCCATGCATCCACATGACCGCGCCAACGGCCATGACGAACGCTGCCACCGAACCGACAAACGGCCACGGGCTCGGTTCAACCAAATGATAATCGTGGTTCTTGGTCGCGCCTGAAGCCATGTTTTTCTTTCTCTCTCATCCCTCCGGCGCACCGCCAGATTCTCCGAACCTTTGGACGTCAACATCCACGCCAAAGAGGTTCTCTCCCTAGCCCCTTCAGAGAGCCGATTGCCCTTGCGTCTCCGTCTTACCGTCCGCATTGCCGCTGTCAACATCGCGATAATGCGCAACCGTCTCGGGATCCCTAACGGGGAAGAAGGTGTAGGACAGTGTGATCGCCGTCACCGACGCCATGTCCGGATCGTCAACGACGTCGGGGCTTACGAAGAACTCAACGGGCATGGCAATCGATTCGCCCGGTGCCAGCGGCTGCTCGGTGAAGCAGAAACAGGCAAGCTTGTTGAAATAGGCGCCAGATTGCGGCGGCGTCACATTAAAGGTCGAGGTTCCAACCGTCGTCACATCGGAGGTATTCTCCGCAATGTAGTTGATGCGTGCCGTCTCACCAACCTTCAGCGTGACCTCGCGCACCTCCGGCTTGAAGGTCCAGCTAAGACCACCGGACACATTCGCGTCGAAGCGGATGGTGATTTCCCTGTCGATGACCTTCTGCGGCGCGCTCTCGGCCACCTGCGTGGTTCCGCCAAAGCCGGTGACACGGCAGAAAAGGTCATAGAGCGGGACCGCGGCGAAAGACACGCCAACCATGACGCTGACAAAGGTGACACAGGCGACCGCCACCTTTGCGTTCTTCCTGATGTCGTCGTTTGTCTTCGGAGCGTCTGTCATCAAATGCACCTAAGGTTAGAGCGGTCTGTCAAGGACGGCAGGACCAAGCCTCACCACAGTGACGGCGTAAAACAGCAATACCAGCGCACCCAAGGTGAGCGCGAGCGCAATCGACCGTATGCGCCGCCTCTTCCGCTCTTCCTCTGTCAAACGAACCGGGGTGTCATCCATGTCTGATTGTCTCATCGTTCCTTGCCTGGACATCACACGATGCCAAGCCATCTCTCCATGAGAATAAGCGAGAAAAGAAGGAACAGGTAGAGAATTGAATAACCGAAAAGATTCTTTGCATCACGCGCAGCGGTCTCGTCGGAGCCACGGCGGTAGACACGCCAGGACAGCCCTATGAACGCCAGGCCGGCGACTGCGGAAACAGAGCCATAGAGCCAACCCGCCATATCGAAAAGGACAGGCGATACGCCGAGCGGGGCCAACAGAATCGTATAAGCGAGAATCTGTTTGCGGGTCGCATGATCACCGGCGACAACCGGCAGCATGGGAACGCCCGCGCGGGCGTAGTCCTCGCGGCTCAAAAGCGCAAGCGCCCAGAAATGCGGTGGCGTCCAAACGAAAATGATCAGGAAAAGTAAAATGGGCTCAATGGAAATCGAGCCGGTCGCCGCCACCCAGCCGACAACCGGCGGAAAAGCGCCCGCCGCCCCGCCGATCACGATGTTCTGGGGTGTCCAGCGCTTTAGCCACAGCGTGTAGATGACAACATAAAAGAAGATGGTGAAGGCGAGAAGAGCGGCCGCCAGCCAGTTTGCTATGAGGCCCAATGTCAAGACCGAGAAACCCGACAGCGTGACGCCGAAGGCACGCGCCTCAGATGGCTCGACGCGGCCTGCTGGAATGGGGCGGCTTTTCGTACGCTGCATGATGCGGTCGATATCAGCGTCGTAAACCATGTTTAGGGCGCCCGACGCGCCCGCGCCAATTGCAATACAAAGAAGCGCGGCGAACCCCAGAACCGGATGGATCTCAACGGGTGCTATCGCCATTCCCACAAAGGCTGTGAAAATAACAAGCGACATGACGCGAGGCTTCAAAAGCGTCATATAATCCGACAGGCTCGCAGCCTCCCGGCGCTGCCAGGAAGCTTCGCCGTCTATGGCTTTGTCAACCGTCCGATCTCCTGCCGCCGCCCACTCTGACATACGCCTTGGTCCGTCCCTGTCCTTTATGGAAACGGGCCACCGGTGAGGGCGGCCCGTCCCCGTTTTTCCAGTGTTTTTGCGTGTTTCCGCCTATTTAATCCGCGGTAGCGTCTCAAACTGGTGGAATGGCGGTGGCGACGACAAGGTCCACTCCAATGTCGTTGCACCCTCGCCCCATGGATTCTCGCTGGCAACGCGCTTGGCGCGGAATGCCTCGTAGACTCCGTAGAAGAACACAAGGAGCGCGACGGTTTGGGTGTAAGCACCGATCGACGAGATGTAATTCCAGCCCGCATAGGCGTCGGGATAATCGACATAGCGCCGCGGCATGCCCGCAAGACCCAAAAAGTGCTGCGGGAAGAAAAGAAGGTTCACGCCGATAAAGGTCAGCCAGAAATGCAGCTTCCCGATCCACTCCGAGTAGGTGTAGCCAAACATTTTCGGGAACCAATAATACCAGCCCGCGAAAATGCCGAAGACCGCGCCCATTGACAGCACGTAGTGGAAGTGCGCCACCACGTAATACGTATCATGGAGCGCACGGTCGATACCGGCGTTCGCCAGCACAACGCCCGTCACGCCACCGACCGTAAACAGGAAGATGAAACCGATCGCCCAGATCATCGGCGTCTTGAACTCCATCGAACCGCCCCACATTGTCGCGATCCAGGAGAACACCTTCACGCCCGTCGGCACCGCGATCACCATCGTGGCGGCCACAAAATAGGCCTGCGTGTTTGTCGAGATACCGGTGGTGTACATGTGATGGGCCCAGACGATGAAGCCCACGACCCCGATTGCGACCATGGCATAGGCCATGCCGAGATAGCCGAAGATTGGCTTTCTCGAAAATGTCGAGACGATGTGGCTGACAATGCCGAAGGCCGGCAGGATCAAAATGTACACTTCGGGGTGACCGAAGAACCAGAACAGGTGCTGGAACAAGATCGGATCCCCGCCGCCTGCGGGATCAAAGAAGGTCGTGCCGAAATTCCGGTCTGTCAGCAACATCGTGATGGCGCCCGCAAGCACCGGCAGCGCCAGCAGAAGCAGGAACGCGGTCACCAGCACCGACCAGGCGAAAAGCGGCATTTTATGCAGCGTCATGCCGGGCGCGCGCATGTTGAAGATGGTGGTGATGAAGTTGATCGCACCAAGGATCGACGACGCACCGGCGATGTGCAGGGAAAGGATCGCGAAATCCATTGCCGGCCCGGGATGGCCGGAAGTCGAAAGCGGCGGATAAATGGTCCAGCCGCCACCCACGCCAAGGGCGCCGGGAGGACCTTCCACGAACATCGAAATGATCAGCAGCAAAAACGCCGGGGGAAGGAGCCAGAACGAGATGTTGTTCATGCGCGGGAAGGCCATGTCCGGCGCGCCGATCATGATCGGCACGAACCAGTTTGCAAAACCGCCGATCAGCGCCGGCATCACCATGAAAAAGATCATGACGAGGCCATGCGCGGTGGTGAACACATTGTACATGTGCTTACCGGCGGCGACCGGATCACCCGCACCGGCAATCAATTCCGCCATAAAGGGGAAGAATTGCAATCCCGGCTCTTGCAGCTCGATGCGCATGGCGCCAGAAAGCGCCGATCCGATCACGCCAGCGATGATGGCGAAGATCAGATACATCGTCCCAATGTCCTTATGGTTCGTCGAGTAGACGTACCGGCGCCATCCAGTCGGATGATCCTCGTGAGCGGCGTGTGCTGCTGCAGTTCCAGCCATAAGCTTTCCCCTTCCTTGAAGCGTTCCGTTGCGGCGCCCCTCACGCCACAATCAGATGCGCTCCGAAACAACCCTAGATTACTCGGTCGAATCCGCCCTGGTGGCGTCGTCGCCGACCTGCGAGACACTGGCAAGTTGCCGTTCGCTTTTCAGCATACCGGCAAGAAGCCTGTTCGCTTCCTCGACATCGTCGGCGGCGGCCGTGACCCAGGCATCGAACTGCTCGTCCGTCACGACACGGATGGCGATCGGCATGTAAGCATGGTTGACGCCGCACAACTCCGAACACTGGCCATAATAGATGCCAGTGCGCTCGGCCCGGAACCAGGTTTCGTTCAAACGCCCTGGAACCGCGTCCTTCTTAACGCCAAAGGCCGGCAAAGCGAAGGCATGCAAAACATCATCGGAGGTGACGATGAGGCGGATGTTCTTGTTCACGGGCACGACCATCTCGTTGTCAACAGCGAGAAGACGCGGATAATCCTCGACCACGCCACCGGAGACCGTGGCTTTCTCGGACCGTGATTCCGGCGTTTCCAGCATGAAGGACGAAAAGCGGAAGTCGCCGTTGTCCGGATATTCGTAATCCCAATACCACGACACGCCCACCGCCTTAACGGTCAGATCCGCTTCGGGAATCGTTTGCTCGAAGAACAAGAGCCGAAAAGAGGGAATGGCGATGATGACCAGGATCAGAATGGGCACCACCGTCCAGACGACTTCAATGGTCGTATTGTGCGATGTGCGCGAGGGATTTGGGTTGGTGCCGGCGTTGTAGCGGACCATGCAGTAGATCAAGAGCGCCAGGACCAGGAGCACGATGGCCACGATGATGACCAGAATGAAAATATGAAACTCATGGATCTTCGTCATCACCGGAGAGGCGGATTCCTGAAAATGGAGCTGCCAGTCGAGCGGCTGAGCGGCATCAACGGCGCCAACGCCGGCAAGCATGACAAAACACGCCAGCGCAAAAACTGCCGCAAGCCCTTTCGCCATACGCTTCGTGAGGACCGCAGCCCATTGAGCGGTCATTCTCCCGTTGATCATGATGTGATCCGTGTTGCCGATCATTGGTGTTCCTATCCCTCGCTTGACGGCCTTCCTGGCATGGACATCAGCCGTCAAGATCACACAAACGCCTTAATATGCGAAACGAAGAGTAGAGCGGGTTACCTGCCCCGCCCACGATCGAGGCGAAAAAGTCGCACTTCGGCCGCATGTCACTGAATTGTACAATTGGATTCGTTCAAAACACACTTTTGAAAGCGCTGCAAGAAAGGGACACGACCGATTGGGCTGTTTCAAACCTATTTGGCAGGTTTATTCTAACCGAGTGAACATGTTGAGGAGAAAGCAACCCGCGTTTTGAGCTCTCGCGCTCGCCTTTCGTTATCGTCTCTATTGCCTTGACACCCCAACGCGGTTTGTTACGCACAGCGGCAGATTATGAAAACAAACAGGCGGCGTCCTCATGTGCCGTAATGTGCAGCCGCCCCCGGCCGCATCCCATCCCGCGGTCCTTGAAAGGGCCGCAATCCTACGACGTGTGGATTTCGCCACATCCGATTTCAGGTTTCATACATGATCCCGTTTGCCGAATTCATGCGCTTCTCACCGCTTGCAAAAAATGGCGCTTTCGCGCTGATTTGCGGCACGGTTTTTGCGGCGTTTTTTGTTTTTTTTGCCGCTCCCAATTCCGCGCATGCACAAGGGGCCTTGCTGTCAAGTCACGGCGATTGGCAGATTCGCTGCGACACGCCGCCTGGAGCTCAGGGAGAGCAATGCGCGCTTTTGCAAAGCGTTTCTGCCGAAGACCGGCAAAACGTGGCCTTGACGGTGATTGTCTTGAAAACGGCCGATCAGCAGAACCAGATCATGCGCGTGCTCGCGCCGCTTGGCGTGCTTTTGCCCTCCGGTCTCGGTCTGCGGGTCGATAATGCCGATGTGGGCCGCACGGGCTTCGTGCGTTGCCTGCCGAATGGCTGTGTGGCTGAAATCATTCTTCAGGATGAGCTGATTGGCCAGCTTCAGCAGGGCCAAACGGCTACTTTCATCATTT
>JAKSCL010000265.1 GCA_022360615.1 Hyphomicrobiales bacterium | reverse complement strand
CGCGCAGCAGCGTTGTTTTTCCGCAGCCGGATGCGCCGAGGATGGCGATTCGCTCGGCATCTCCCGCCGAGAATGAGGTTCCCTCCAGTATCGTTTCGCCGCCGATCTCGACATGTACGCCGTTAGCGGTGATGGCTGGCGGGTCCGGGATCATATGCATCGCGCTATGCCGCCCGCCAGGGTTGAAGCCACCGATGCGCCGGCCGCAGCACGAGCGCCTCGATCAACAGAAATGCCGATACGACGATGATAAGCCAGGCAAAGGTCTCCGCCGTGTCGAGATTGGCGCGCGCATCCGCCAGTCCCGATCCGACGCCTTCCCGGGCAGACAACAGCTCGGCCATGACGCACACTTTCCAGGCGATGCCGAACGCGGTGATGCATGCAGGCAGCAGATAGGAGCCGAGGTGCGGGAGCGTAACGTGACGCAGCATCTGGCGGCGGGTCATGCGGAAGGCCTTGGCCATTTCCGAGAGTTCCGGATCGACGGTGCGCACGCCCTCAACGGCAGCCAGAAAGATGATCGGCAGAACCGCGATGAAGACGGTGAACATGACAGCCGGACTGCCGGTGCCGAACCAGATCAAGGCGAGAACCACCCAGGCAATGGGCGGTACGGCGAGGAGCATTGTGACGAGCGGGCCAATCGCCGCGCGCACCGGAACCGCAAAGCCTGCGGCAAGCCCCAGGCCAGCGCCGATGGCAAGGGCTGCTGAAAACGCGGCGATGACCCGTAATCCGGTCTCAAGAAGCGCAGGGAACGCCGCGCCGGTTGCAGTGAGGCGCGCAAGCGCTTCTGCCGTCTCAACCGGGGATGGAAGCGCGATGGAGCTCAGTTGGGTGCTTCCCCATCCCCATAAAGCGACTGCAAGCGCGAGCCCCACCACGGTCCAGGTCCAGGATGGGGCCGCCCGGGTTTGTCCCGCGCGCGCGCCTCCTTGCGCTGTTTTGTTCCGCGCCTTAGCCCACATCGAGATAGAACCCGCTGTCGGGGAGACGCCCGCCCAGAAGCCTGGCGGATTGCCGCCCAAGCATGCCGTAGAAGAACTCCAGATGGCTGCGGGCTTCCGCAGGCGTGCGCACGCTCAGATTCATGTGCGGGATCGACCGCTCAAGGACCGGTGCCCTCAGCCCCATATAGTCTTCGCCGAGTTGGGCGGCGGATGCCGGATTGTTGTTGACCCAGCGGGTCGAACGTTTCAACGCGCCGACGAGACGGGCCGGAAGACCGGGAACTCTCTCGCGAATGCTGTCGCGCACGATCAGGACGGCCATGGGAATATCGGCGCCGCGTCCGGTTGCCTCGCCAAAGGCCGTTTGCAGGTTGATGGCGCGGCGCACGCGAACCGACTGCGACAGGCCCCGCATCATCGCCATGGTCGCGGCCGGCTCCTGCAGAATGGCGGCAGGTGCCTGTCCGGCGACAAGAAGCTGCGCCGCCTCGCGCGGCGTCGCCACATAGTCTATTGCAACATCGCTGACCGTCATTCCGGCCGACTCGAGCAGCAACTGGAAAACCCGGTCCGGCATGTCGCCCCGGAACGGCACGAGCACTTTCTTGCCAGCGAGATCCTCGATGCGTGTGATCGCCTCGTCCGTGGTCATGAGATAGAGCATGCCAGTCGTGAGCACGGCGGCGAGCCGCATGCCGGTTCCGCGGTTGTAGAGATTGGCGGCCGCCGGGGCCGGTGACGTGGTGATTTCGATCCGGCCCGCCGCGACACCGGCGCGCATTTCGTCCGGCGAACGCCAGATGGTAAGGCCGGTGTTGCCGACAGCCGGGCGGAGCGCGTTACCGTCGACAAGGTGGGCGAGCGGCAGGGATACACCGATCGGCGCACCGTATAGTGTCAGCGTGTCGGTTGCGGCTTCTGCTCGGGCCGGTCTTAAACCGCCGCGACCCCCCGGAATGAGGGCCGAAACACCTGCTGCTGCGCCAAGTGCGAATGCGGTCCGGCGGGTTATGCCGTGGGACATGATCGTCGCTCCCTTTATAGGATGGAGATGGATGCCGGGTGTGGTGGAAACGGCCTCAAAATGTGACGAGTCCGCGGACAAAGACCGAACGGCCGGGCGCGTTGATGCGGTTCCTTTGGATGGAATCGACCGTGTCGCGGGCGACGTGCTCCTGATAGGCCGCATCAAGCACGTTCTCGATGCCGATACGCAGCGCGGCGCGGTCCATGATCTGAAGGCCCGCATAAAGGTCGAGGACGGCGAAGCTCTCCGTCTCGCCTTCGTCGAAACCGGCGCCGGTTGCCGGGTTGTCGTCGACCCTATTCTGATCGGCCACGAGGCGGAGTTTACCGCCGACCGACCACTCCCCGACCGTGCCGAGCCGGTCGCTGTATTGAAGCAGCAGGTTCGCTTCAAGCGGCGCGATGCCATAGAGCGGCCGGTCGTCGCTTGTGTTTTCGGCAAAGGTGTAGATGAGGTTGGCGCCCGCTGAGATGTTGCGGGTCACGTTCCATTTCGCGTCCGCTTCCGCCGTGACCAGATTCGCATCGACATTGCGGAAGATGAGCGCGCCGTCATTCTGCAACACGCCGGATTGGAGCCGCGCCCGGTCTCGGGTGATGAAGTCGTTCACGTGAGACACGCGCACCGCGCCGGAAATATTCCATGCGCCGGTCTGGATCGTCTGGCCGGTCCGTTTCGTGCGCCCGAAAGCTTTCCAGTCCGGACCGTCGAAGACGAAACCAACGGCCGCCTGGTAGTGGCGTTCGGGATCGAGACCGGGGTTCCCGACAAGCCGGTTCGAGGCCTGCGCGGGTGGGGTCAGCGCCCCCCAGTAACGCTCCTTGCTGTCGGCGGCGCGGTCGACACGCGCAATCTCCCCGAAGAAGGTCAGCCGGTCATCGGCATATTCGCGCTGATAGAGCAGCCTGGCGTTGAACAGGTGATCGGTCTGATGGATGTCGGTCTCGCCGTAATAGTAATCGTAGGCGTTGCGCGGCGTCGCGATGACGCCGGGTGCCAGCGTTGCGAACACGCCTTCCCCCGCATCATCGGCATCGCTCGCATCGGCGCTGACGAACCGGTAGCCAAGACCGGCCCTCAGATGGTCGTTCTCCGAGACGCTGTAGGCCCCTTCCCAGGTCGGCCCGCCTTCGAAAATCGCGATATCGGGAAAGAGCTGCGCCGAGACGATATCGCTTTGCGGATCGGCAACCGACGGCACGCTGTCGGTCCGGCGGACGCCGTCACGCTCCTCGATCACCCAGTCGAAACCGAGCCGGTGATCGACCGTGCCGCCGGTGACATCGCCGAAGATCCGGCCATCGAGGAAGCGGCGTTCATTGTTCACCTCAACCCGGCGCGTGCCCGGCTGGAAGGTGAAGCCCCGGACGTCGAAATTGTTGTTCCGCCGCTCTGAGTCCCGGTAGCGGATTTCGCCGCGGACACGGTCGAACGCGCCCACGCCTTTCCGGTCTTCAAAGCCGAGGCGGCCGACAAGGCGGTCCGTCTCCACATTGTCCAGATTGGCGGAAGGCGTTCTGTCGTCGTCGATTTCGTCGCGCAAGAACGTGCCGAACAATTCGAAGGACGGATCGGGCGTCCAGCCGAGGATGAACTGCTGGGCGTTGCGTTCATATTCGAACGGCACATCATTGCCGTTGCCGTCCTCGAAACTGTTGCCCGCTTCGGCAAAGCGGCCGAAGGCGCGGACATAGAACTCCGGGCTGCGGAAGGCGCCCTGACCGAAGGCTTCGACGGTGTCGCCGGGCGATGCGTAACCAACCGCCGGTTTCACCCAGCGCTTGGAGCGCCGCAGCGCTTCGAGCTCGCCCTTGGGGAGGCGGACATGGTCGTTGCGGTAAGGCATGTCGCCAGGCGCCCGGTCGAGACTGGTGAGGGGTGTGATAGGCAGAGGCCCGGCATCCCTGTGCTGGCGCAGCCGCGGGATGAACGGGGCCACGGAACGCACGCCCATGCCGGGCATGCGCGGGCCGTCGAGCCCTGCTCCTCTGAACGCGTCGAACTGCTTGACCGGGCTGTTGTGCCGCGGCTGCACCATGCCGCCTTGGACCTGCGAGAACGGGATGCCCGAATTGAGCGCCTGTCCGTGGGCAGGTGCACCGAGTCCAAGAGCGGTTGTACAGAGCGCGCAGGTAAAAATCGAACAGAGCATAGGGAAACCGGTTTTGATGCGTACCATCCGGGTACAGCGCTTTTGGTGCGCGGACTGAATCATTGTCTAAGCTCTCAAATGCCACGGGCATGCGGCGCGCGGGCGCTAGGCCCAAACGCGGCACAGTTGGCCGGGCGAAACAAAATGATGGGATGTGTGACCGGGAAAATGAGGCGGCCGCGTTAAGTGGCGCCTTCACGCGTCAAGCTGTGTTTGGCGGTCCCCGGGACGGCGGCAGAACCGCGGCTCCGGCCTCGAGTGGCAAGACCGGCTGTGCATCCGTTTTTGGAGCGGAAACGAAAACCGCCGGGAGCGAGAAGGAAACATCGGCGAGGACGGCTGGGGGTCCTGCGAAACAGGCCGGGCAGATGCTGACTTTCTTTTGCGGTGTATCGGTCGTGCCGTTGGCGGCATCCTCATCGGCAAGGATGTCGTGCAGCGGTTTTCCGCTTTCGAAGGCTTCGAGCGGGACGTAACGGAATTCGCCCCGGATACAAAGGACGATGACCGGACCGTCCACGCCCGCCGCCGCGCCTTGCGCCCAGACGGGCGTCAGCGTTTGCGCAAAGAGCTGCCCGAGAAGCGCGAAGACCGCAAGCACGTGCACCAGTTTGTCCCGGGCAAGCTGTCCGAGGTGGAAGCGGGATGTGGCGCGGTTGTTCGGCATCAATGCAGGCAAGGGCCAATAACGCAGGCGTGATTGACGCCACACGCTACATGACTTCACGGAATGAGTCGATGCGGCGGGCCGCCTCTGCTGTTTATGCCGGCCGTATGTGGGACAGACAAAACTTGGACTGCGCTTCTAAAAGCCGACAGTTCGACATTTGTAGCGCGTTTTGTTTACTGAGCGGCGGTCTGAAGACTAAGTGCTACGCCGACGCGCTCTGCGGCCTTGGCCATGCCGTTCAAAATGTCCGGTGACAGCACGACGCCATGGGCCAAATGATGAGACCGCTTCTGCGCCTCCACCTCTCCCGGCAAGAGCACTTCGCCGAAACCTTCCGCCGGAGGGCAGTCGGCGATCATTTCGATGTAACGGCCGATCCTTTTCAAAAACGCATCGCCGGCCTCAAACCGGGCCGGGTCGATGGCCATGAAAAAGTGACCAATATTGCCAGGCCGGTCGAGGTCCTCGTAAAAATCGGGGAGGTCCGTGCCGAACCCCGCGCCGGTCATGACGGCGGACAGGACGTCGACAAGCAAGGCGATGGCCGAGCCCTTCGCGCCGCCGAAGGGCAGAACGACACCTTTCAGCGCGGCATCGGCGTCGGTGGTGGGACGCCCTTCGGTGTCCAGTGCCCATCCGGGCGGAATGTCTTCACCGCGCTGGCGCGCAAGGATGATCTTGCCGCGCGCGACCGTGGAGGTCGCCATGTCGGCGAGAATCGTCCGTTCGCCCGGCGTTGGCACCCCGAACGCCATCGGATTGGTGCCGAAAAACGCCTGGCGGCCGCCATAAGGCGCCATTGTGGGTGGCGCATTCGAGGTGACGAGGGCAATCAAACCTTGGGCAACGAGCTCTTCGGCATAGATCGCGGCGATGCCGAAATGGTTCGTCTTCTTGACGCCGATAACGGCACTGCCCGCTGTCGATGCGATCTCCGTGGCGGTTTGGACGGCTTTGCGGGCAACGACGGCACCCATACCGTTGTCGCCATCGATTGAGGCGATCGCCGCGCCCGTTTGTACAACGCGGATATCGGGCCGCGCGTTGAAGAGACCGCGTGAGAGGCGTTCGGTGTAGATCGGAACCCGTGTGACGCCGTGGGAATGAACACCGCGCAAATCGGCTTCCACCAGAACATTCGCAACATATTCGGCGTCTGCTTCAGGCAGACCATAGCCTTTGAAAATGCGCGCCGTTTCACAGCGCAAAAGAGCGACTGGAACGGGCGGCAACGCATGGGCGTTCTCAGGCATGATTGATCCTCTCCTAGCGTTGCGGAATGCCAAGCGCATCGAGCACCTGCTCGGCGACGGAATGGCCCATGCGTTCTAAAGCTTCCGCCGTCGATGCGCCAATATGCGGCGTCGCGACGACATTGGGATGCTCCAAGAGAGCGAGGCCAGGTGCCGGCGGTTCGTCTTCGAACACGTCGAGACCGGCACCGGCGATGCGCCCCTTCCGCAGGGCAGCAAGAAGCGCGGCCTCATCAACCACACCGCCGCGCCCCGTGTTGATGACGACAGCGCCTTCGGGCAGCGTTGAGAGGAGCTCTGCGTCCACCAGCCCGCGTGTCGCCGATGTCAAGGGCACGTGAACCGAAAGGATGTCGGCCTCCCGGCATAATGCTGCAAGATCGCCGGCCATGGCGATGGGAAGGGATGGCGGAGGGGATGTCACGAATGGATCATAGGCCCGGATGACGGCACCGAAGCCGTGACAGGCGAGATGGGCGACGCGCTGGCCGATTGTGCCGAGCCCAATCAATCCCAGCCGCGCACCTTTGAGCTCCCGCCCCACGCGCGGCGCCGGTGATTCCAGACCGGTCCGGACCCCGCGATCGTGCCAGGCAATGGAACGCAAAACCGATAGCGCGAGGCCGATTGTCAGCTCCGCCACCGCGTCGGCATTTGCAGCCGGCGTGTTAAGGACCCGGATGCCACGCTCTGCCGCCGCTGCAAGGTCGATGGTGTCAGTGCCGACGCCATGCTTTCCGATGACCTTGAGACGTTTCGCGGTGCGAATGGCGTCACCATCCACCGGCGCAGCGCGCACGATGATTGCATCCGCCTGCTCCTGCCAGCCGGCGGCCGGAGGCGGCAGCACCGCGGCGTGCCGCCTCAAATGCGCAAAGGCACTGTCTGCGATCGGCTCGAGGACGCCGATGACCGGCATGTTCAGTTTACGCCCAGCCGGTTGAGTGTCGGCTCGAGACCCAGAATCTCAACCGTGGTTTTGCCCGCCTTCAACTCCGCGCGGATATTCTCTTCCTTGGCCTCGCGGGCCTCGGCGGCAGCGAGCACATCCTTGGCGCGGCCGGGGGACACCGCTACCACGCCGTCGCGGTCACCGAGGATGAGGTCGCCGGGATTGACGGAAATGCCGCCGCATACGATCGGCTCGTTGACCTGCCCCGGCTGTTCCTTGTTGGTGCCTTTGATGGAAAGCCCGCGGCAAAAGACCGGGAAACCCATTTCGACAATCGCCTCCGCATCGCGGACCGAACCGTCGATGACAAGACCGGCGATGCCCGCCTGCTGCGCTGCGAGGGTGAGAATGTCGCCCCAGGCGCCGCCCTCCAGAAAGCCTTTTGCATCAACGACAAGCACGTCACCCGGACGGGCCTTGGTGATGGCATGGTGGATCATCAGATTGTCCGAGGGGCGGGCATCGACCGTCAATGCGGGACCGGCAAGCCGCCGCAAAGGGTCGATCGGCTTGATCGTGCTGATCATCGCCCCGGTTTGTCCTTGCGCTTCGTGGACCGTTGCCGTTCCGAGTGCGGCCAGTTTTTCCTGAACATCGTTTGCGACAGTTGACGCCATTGTAAAACGCTCCCTTGTGTGTGGTTTTGTTGGGTGGGTGTGTTGGCCAGAGGTTGAGGGGAGGCGGCCACCGGGGCCGTTGCCTGGGTTCTAAGAGATGGCCGCGGTTGGTGCGGTTGGCGCTCCGATGGCCTTTAGGGTTTGAAGCGCGTCGCCAATGGACGGTGCGTTTGTCATACCCAGATGCGCGGTTGTTTCCGCCGTCGTGGCAAAACGTTCGCGCGCACCCGGCAGCAAATGAACCGGAAGGCCAGCATCCCGCAATTGGGCTTCCGCCTGCTCGATCTCCGTCAGCCGGCGCGCGGAATGCAACAAGTGCGTCGTGACAAGCATTTCGAGATACTGAGGAAGCGGTGCCGCATCCACATCGGCAAGCACATCATAAAGCGCGTGCCGTACCCCGAAGTGTTCGGCAGCGACGAGACACTCCACGGCAAGCGCTTCCATGCCCTTGGTGAAGACGCTGCGCAAAAGCTTCAACGAGGCGGCATCGCCAGGCATCCCGTCCGCCAACCATTGGAGACGGAAACCGGCGCTTTGAAAAAAGTTCTCGGCCCTTTCGACGGCTTCGGCGCTGCGGTCACCGGCTGCAAGAAGCGGTGTCGCCGCGCCGCCGATCGAAACGGCACCCATAATGGCGCCGTCCACATAATGATGACCGCCTGCTTTCACGAGACCGGCCGCCTCGCGTTTCACGTGCGGCGGCGCCGTCGCGAAATCCAACAGGACCTTCTCATGGGCACCGGCGGCTGCAACCGCTTCGGCCACTGCTGGAGCACTGGACCCATGCACGCAGCTCACGATCACGTCGCTGGCGGCAATGGCATCGGCAACGCAACTGGTGATGCTGGTGTTCAGGCGGTGGGCCAGTTCCTTCGATGCGGGCGACGGGATGCGATCGCACAGCGCCAGAGGGCCATCGCTCAGGGGTGCCAGAGCGGGCGCGAAACACCGTCCGACTTCACCGATGCCAATCACTGCCGTCCGCATGTTTCCTCCTCTATTTCGTGCAAAAAAAATACAATAAAGGATGTCTGTCCAGTGCTTTCTTGTCCATCCTCTATTCCCGCATATCACGCGCGCCGAATAAATTCAGGATTTTAGAACTAAATCAGTGCGGGAGAAGAAATCTCTTGCAAGCGAGCCGCGATAAATGATTTGATGTTTCAGACAAAAAAAATACAAATCTTCGCAGTAAGCAAAACTCTTGGGAGGAGAAGAATGCGATTTTTGCGACATGTCCTAACTGCTGGTGCCGTTGGCATCTTCACCCTCGCGGGCGCCAGCTTCGCGCAGGCGGACTACCCAGAGCGCCCGATCACCATGATCGTTGCTTTCAGTCCCGGCGGCGGCACGGACGTGGCCGCGCGTTCGCTTGCCCCTTTCATCGAGAAGTATCTCGACGGTTCCATCACCGTCGTTAACAAACCAGGCGCCGGTGGCGAGGTCGGCTTTACCGCCATCGCCCAGGCCGAGCCTGACGGATACACGATCGGTTTTTTGAACACGCCAAATCTGATCACGATTCCAATCGAGCGCGACACCCGCTACGAATTGGAGAATATCGCGCCCATCGCCAGTGTGGTGGACGATCCCGGTGGCTTTCACGTGCGTTCGGAAAGCGAGTTCGAGACGCTTGACGAATTGATTGCCTATGCCAAGGAGCATCCAAATGCGGTGACCTTCGGCACTACCGGTATCGGTTCTGACGACCATCTCGCCGCGCTCGCCTTGCAGCGCGCAGCTGGTATCGAATTGACCCATGTTCCCTTCCCAGGCGCATCTGCCGTGCGTGCGGCGTTGCTTGGAGGGCATATCTCGCTCGGTGTGTTTAACATGAGCGAGGCCGTATCCTTCATTGAGGAGGGGCGGGTCCGCCCGCTCGGCCAAATGGCTGAAGAACGTTGGCCGGTGACCCCGGACGTACCGACGTTCAGGGAGCAAGGTTACGATATCGTCCAAGGCTCCATCCGCGGCATCGGTGCACCGGCCGGCGTGCCGGACGAGGTTCTGCAAAAAGTGGCGAGCGCGATCGAGCAAGCCATCAACGATCCGGAGTTCCAGCAGATTGCTGCCGATCAGTCGCTGCCGCTTCGTTTCATGGGCCCGCAGGCCTATAGCGACACGCTCAACGCACTGCGTGAGGGTTATCTCAACCTCTGGCAGGAGAGCCCTTGGGCCGAGCAGTAAGACCGGCTTCAATCAACCAGCACCGCCCGCTTTCCATGAGGCGGTGCTGGCCGTTTTCTCCCCGCCATACATGAGAAAGCCTCGTTCATGCAGCGTGCAACGCTCGAAACGATGGTGGCGCTTGGCTTGATGGGCCTATCTGTTGCCGGTGCCGTTCATGCTTCCGGTTTTCCAAGAGGCTCAGCCTATCTGCCGACAACGGTTTTTGTCGCAATGGCCATACTGAGCCTGGTTTGGGCCGTTCAGTCTGGCATTGCGCATTTTCACGACAAGGACCGGTTGCGGATCGAGCGGGTGGAAGCGCGGCGGCTGGCGATTATCGCGTTCGGCGCGCTCGCGCTGGCGGTTGCGATCCCAGCGTTTGGCTTCTTCACCAGCTTTATCGTCCTTGTCCCGGGGATCGCTTTTGTCCTCGGCTACAGGAGTGCGCGGGGGCTCGCGGTTGGTGCCCTTGTTTTTGTGGGCATCCTCTATCTGTTCTTCGTGGTGATCCTTAACCGGCCTCTGCCGGTTGAGATCTGGCACGCGCTTTTGGCCTGAGCCTGCGGCATGGTTGATTATCTCCTCCAGGCCTTGCCGCTTGTTTTCGCGTTCGATGTCATGCTGGCGATGGTTGTCGGCACGGCGGCGGGCGTGGCCATCGGCGCGCTGCCGGGTCTCTCGACGACAATGGGGATTGCTGTCCTCATTCCGCTCACCTTTACGATGCCGCCGCTGGTGGCCCTCGGACTGATGGCCGGTATCTACAATGGGGCCATGTATGGCGGTTCGATTCCCGCAATTCTGTTGAGAATCCCGGGCACGCCCGCGGGCATTGCGACCACCTTCGACGGTTATCCCATGGCGCAGCAGGGCCATGGCGTCCAAGCGATGCGGATTGCTCTTGTGTCTTCCGCGCTTGGAGGCATTGTCAGTGCGCTTACGCTGATCCTGCTTGCCCCGCCCCTTGCAAGCGTCGCGCTGCTTTTCGGTCCGGCGGAAGTGTTTTGGCTGGCGGTTTTCGGGCTCACCGCCATTTCGGTGCTTTTGGCCGAAAATCCCGTAAAAGGGCTCCTAAGCGCCGGTTTCGGGCTGATTATCGGCACTGTCGGGATCGATCAGCTCACGGGGAACGAGCGCTTCACATTCGACGTATTGGAGCTCACCAGCGGGATCGGCATCCTGGTCCTCTTGACCGGCCTTTACGCGATTCCGCCTGCATTCGAGCTTGCGGCAAAGGCCATGCTTGTGAATCCAACGGAGCTCGCCCGGGGCATGGCAAGCAAGGCTGAGGACGCATCCGAGCGATTTGCCTGGCGTTCGCTCATTCCAACCTGGATCCGGGCGTCCGGTATCGGCGTTGCCATCGGCATCGTGCCGGGGACGGGCGGTAACATTGCCTCGATCATCTCCTGGAACGAAACGCGGCGCGCCGCGCGCGAGCCGGAGCGGTTTGGAAAAGGCGCGCCAGAGGGCGTCGCCGCCTCCGAGTGCGCCAACAATGCCGACAACGCTTCAGCCCTGATCCCGGCCCTTACACTCGGCATCCCCGGCAACGCCGTGGCCGCGGTGATCCTTGGCGGACTTCTGGTTCACGGCATGCAGCCGGGTCCGGCGCTTTTCCGGGATACGGCACCGGTGACCTACGGTTTCATGCTGGCGATGCTCATCACGGCCGTCTTGCTTTTCTTCATCGGCTGGTTCGGCGCGCGCCTTTTCATCTATGTGCTTCAGATGCCGCCTCTGCTTTTGGCGCCCATGATCATCGCCATGTCGACAATCGGCATCTACGCCATCAACAACAGCATGTTCGACGTTTGGCTGATGCTCTTCATCGGAGTAATCGGCTTCTTGATGGAACGGCTGCGCATGCCGCTCGCGCCGGCTGTGCTCGCGGTGATATTGGGGCCCATGGCCGAGGCTGAGCTGAGACGTTCGCTTCTGATTTCGCGCGGCGATTTTTCATTTCTCTTTTCGAGCGCGATCTCACTCATTCTCGTTGCCCTCACCATTATCATGGTGATTGCGCCTCTAGTGCGCCGCTTGGCGCCTGGAAAACCCAAGCGCGGTAAGGACGAGCATCCGGTGCAGGTGGATGGTTAAGGCGGGCTGCGCCGATGGCCTAATCGGCGTTGCGGTCACCGCATGAAGCGTCCGGACCAAACGTCACTGCCGCTTCGGGATCGTCAGGATGCGGCTCAGTCTCAGAGAGAACGAAGCTTGCGACGCTCTGATCGCCCCGTTCCGTGCCGGTGACCTGGCGCGAGCGCATGAAGGCAAGATAGGCCATACGCAGGTGAATGCTCATGATCCGTTGGGCCAGGTCGCGGTCGCGTTGTCCGATGGCCTCCAGCAAGTCCAGATGGTGCTGAATGGACCGCTGTATATCAACATCGCTGTAGAGGTAAAATGCGCCGACCACCATGGGAATATCGACCAAGGTCGTGGCCAGTGCGCGCAGCCGCGGCGAACCGCTGGCCTCAAGAATGACGCGGTGGAAGAGGCTGTTCGCCGCTTGCATGTCACCCAGATAATTGAGCGGTTTTTGGCGTGCAAAGCGCTGCATGGTTTCGGTCGCGGAATGCAGCACGGCAATCTGCTCAGCAGACGCGTTGACAGCGGCAAGACCGGCAGCATGCGATTCCAGAAGAATGCGCAATTCGAAGATTTCGTCGATGTCGCGATCGGTCCACTCGGCCACGAACGCACCGCGGCTTCGGTGGCTGATCAACAGTCCGTCCTCGATCAGACGCTGAAAAGCGGCGCGAACGGGCGAGCGGCTCACCCCCAGTTCGCTCGCCATGTGCTCTTCCTTGATTTGCGCTCCCGGCGCCCAATTCCCGGACATGATCTGCCGCCGCATGTGCCGGTACACTTGCTCGGTCAACTTGCTCATTGTGGCGTTCTAAAGTCGAAGTTTCGGCTGAACAAGTTTACTCGCTTTCGGAGAACAAGGAGATCTGCACGTGCTATCAGCCGCTTCAAACCGGGCCGATATCGATAAGTAAGCCTTAAGTCCTTGCAGGCGCTTTCCGGACCGTCGTCGAAAGCGCAATGCGACGCTACTGGCGCAAGCCTAGCCGCCGCAGGCGCGAATAGAGTGTTGTCGGTTTCATCTCCAGGCGTTCCGCAGCGCCACCTTCGCCCGAAACCCGGCCGCCGGCTGCTTCGACGGCGGCGATGATGTTCGCCCGCTCCCGTTCGCGCATTTCTGCTTCCGTTTCTATTTTTTGCGTTTCCGGCACATCGTCGATCACCGCGATGCGCGGTGTGTCGGTGGGAAGCTCAAAATTCAGGCGGCCGCCTTGCGACAGGATCACCGCCCGCTCAATCACGTTTTCCAGTTCCCGGGCGTTTCCCGGCCAATCATAGGCCATGAGGGCCGCAACATTTGCCCGCGAGAGCGTCGGCTTGGGAATGTTAAGCCGCCTGCTGCAAAGCTTGAGGAAGTGCTCGGCCAAACGCGGAATATCATCGGGGCGTTCGCGTAACGGCCTCAACATGACCGGAAAGACATTCAGCCGGAAATAGAGGTCTTCGCGAAAACGCCCGGCCTCCACCTCGGTCTGAAGGTTGCGGTTGGTGGCCGCGATGATCCGGACATTTGCTTTTCTCGTCGTGTCCTCGCCAACGCGCTCGAAGCGCTTGTCTTGGAGGACACGTAAGAGCTTGCCTTGCAACTCCATGGGGATTTCGCCCACTTCGTCCAGAAAGAGTGTGCCGCCATCTGCAAGCTCAAACCGGCCCACGCGATCGCGCAATGCGCTTGTGAATGCGCCCCGCACATGGCCGAAAAACTCGCTTTCAAAAAGCTCGCGCGGGATGGCTGCGCAATTTACCCGGATGAGCGGGCGTTCGCGCCGCGCGCTGTCGTCGTGAATGGCCTGGGCGACGAGTTCCTTGCCAGTGCCGCTGTCTCCGATGATCAGGACATTGGCATCGGTCGGCGCAACCAGTTCGATCTGGCGGATGGTTTCCGCGATTGCCGCCGAGTTTCCGATGATCTCGCGGTGGTTGCTTTGGGCGCGGATTTCCTCCTGCAGATAGGCATTCTCCATCTCAAGGCGGCTTTTTAACCGATCGACTTCCGCCAGCGCTTCGGTGAGCTGACGTTCCTGCTCCTTGCGTTGCGAAATATCGCGGAACAGGATCACGGCGCCCAGAACATCATCCCCGTCAAGGATCGGGGTCGAGGTGTATTCGACCCTGATGGGCTTTCCGTCCTTTCGCCAGAACATCTCATCTTCGACCCTATTGATCCGGGCATGGCGGAACGCATTGTAGATCGGGCAGTGCTCAACGGGATAAGGCGAGCCGTTGGGATGTTTGTGGTGGATGAGCGAATGCATATCGCGGCCGATGAGATCGGCAGCGCTCCAACCCAGCATCTTTTCCGCGGCCGGGTTCACAAAGGTCGTTTTACCTTCCGCATCGACACCATAGATCCCATCGCCGGCCGAGGTGAGGATCAGATCATTCAGCCGCGCCATGTCCTGGAAGAAACGTTGAAGGCGATTCCATTCCATGATGCCCGCGCGCGCCGTATGGGCATCGTCGGCCTCAACCCCCCGGCGTGAATGCTCGACGAGATCGCATGCTGTCAGAACAAGATAAACGGCGCCGTCCCGGTTGATGGCTTTGCCATCGTATTCAAGGGCAAGCTCGGCGCCCGAGTGATGGCGGCCGTCAATCCGCCTCGTCCAAGCCTCTCCGCGATAAAGCGCTTCCTCGGCGAAGACGGCGATGTCCGGCTCGCATCCGGGATGAAGGGCGGCAAAGCTTCTAGCGGCGAGCACGTCATGACCAAACAAGCGGCACGCCGCGCCATTGGCCGCAACGATGCGGTCCGAAGACGGGTCGACGACCAGGCAGGGCAGGGGCACGAATGAGACCGCCGCAGCGAACCATTCATGACTGGCCGTTGCGGCTCTGATGTTCATTCGCAGTTTGTCGTGATCCGATGCTGCCCGATTACTCAATTTCGTGATCCGGATTGTGCAATTTCGTAAATTACAAAATTGCACAATTTCCTTGGAAACGCCAACCCGTCCTTACTGCTTGAAATCACTTGGCTTTAACGTTTCGTTCACTTTGGCACGAAGCTTGCCAAATGGGGACCAGTCCGCCGCAGCAGGCGGCATCCGGCGATTGGAAGCCGACTTCGAAACGGACACGGCACAGGCAGAAAGGACCCCCCATGGCAGTGAAGAGTCTTGGCGACCCTTATGATGGCGACGTCGATCTGGTCCACGGCGCAGCGTGTGAATGCAAAACCTGCACCGAGGGGCATACCCACCACCACGACGCGCCCCATGATGACGATCTGCCCAAAGACACGGAAGCCATGATGGAGCGCGCCATCGAAAGCGCAGTCGTTCGCTCCGTCTTCGGCCAAAACGAGTTTTCCCGGCGGTCTTTCGCGAAGATGCTTGGCGGCACCACGCTTGCTGCGGCGCTCGCCTCGGTGTTCCCGCTCGACAAGGCAAAGGCGTTGCTTCTCGACACCTTGGGCGCGCCGGAAAAAACCGACCTGAATATCGGTTTTGTGCCGATTACCTGCGCAACGCCCATCATCATGGCGCAGCCGCTCGGGTTTTACGAAAAGCACGGGCTTAGCGCGGATGTCATCAAAACGGCCGGCTGGGCCGTTGCCCGGGACAAGTCGCTCAACGGCGAGTATGACGCGAGCCACATGCTGACCCCTATGCCGCTCGCCATGACCTTGGGCGCCGGGTCGACAGCCGAGCCCTACATCATGCCGGCGGTTGAGAACATCAACGGGCAGGCGATCGTCCTCCACAACGATCACCTGGAGAAGCGCGACCCGAAACAGTGGAAGGGTTTCAAATTCGGCGTTCCGTTCGAATACTCGATGCACAATTTCCTGCTTCGCTACTATGTCGCGGAGCACGGCCTCGATCCCGATCAGGACATTCAGATCCGCGTTGTGCCGCCGCCGGAAATGGTCGCCAATCTGCGCGCCGGAAACCTCGACGGTTATCTCTCGCCCGACCCCTTCAACCAGCGCGCCGTTTGGGAAAAGATCGGCTTCATCCACATCCTGACAAAGGACATCTGGGAAGGGCATCCGTGCTGTGCGTTCGCCTCAAGCCGGGCGTTTGCCGTTGAACTGCCGAACACCTATGGCGCGCTTTTGAAAGCGATCGTCGACGCCACGCAATACGCGGCCCAGGCGGAAAACCGGGTGGAGATCGCGGAAGCCATCTCACCGACCAACTACCTCAACCAGCCGGTCCCGGTGGTTCAGCAGGTGCTCACCGGGCGTTTCGCCGACGGGCTCGGCAATGTCCAGAATGTGCCGGACCGGATCGATTTCGATCCCTTCCCCTGGCACTCCATGGGCGTTTGGATCCTCACCCAGATGAAGCGCTGGGGCTATATCGAAGGCGATATCGACTACAAGGCGGTCGCCGAAGAGGTCTATCTGGCTGCCGACTGCGCGCGGATCATGCGCGAGCTCGGCTATGAGGCGCCGACGGAGACCTATGAGAAATACACGATCATGGGCAAGGAGTTCGATCCGGATAAACCGGAGGCGTATGTCCAATCGTTCGCCATCGGCAGGGCATAGGCCATGGCGAGTACGGCTATAACCCTCTCCTTGCGCATGCGATCGATCATTCTTTCGATCGCCATTCTCGCGGTTGCTCTCTTTGCCTGGGAGCTTGCCATCCCGCCTGAACAGGACGCGGGCGAACTCACCGAGTATGAACTCCTCACTGGGGGCGGCGCGCCGAAAGCCGGCATTCCGCCTCCCTCGGAGGTCCTGACGAAAGCCTGGGAGCAGCTCTCCGACCCGTTTTACGATGCCGGACCCAACGACAAGGGGATCGGCATCCAGATCGGCTACTCGCTCTACCGCGTTCTGACCGGTTATTTCCTGGCGGCCGCGATTGCCATTCCGCTTGGTTTTTTGATCGGCATGTCGCCGCTGATGTACAGGGCGCTCGATCCTTACATCCAGATTCTCAAGCCCATCTCGCCACTTGCCTGGATGCCGCTCGCGCTGTTCGTCATCGGCGACAGCCAAGCCTCTGCGATCTTCGTGATTTTCATCTGCTCCATATGGCCGATGCTGATCAATACCGCGTTCGGGGTGGCCAATGTGCGAAAAGACTGGATCAACGTGGCCCGCACCCATGAATTGGGGTCTTTGAAGACGGCCTTCCTGGTGATCCTGCCTGCGGCAGCGCCCACCATTTTGACCGGAATGCGCATTTCCATCGGAATTGCGTGGCTGGTCATCGTGGCCGCCGAGATGCTTGTGGGCGGCACGGGGATTGGCTACTATGTCTGGAACGAGTGGAACAATCTCGACCTCACCTCGGTGATCTTCTCGATCCTGATGATCGGTATCGTCGGCATGCTCCTCGATGCGATCTTCGGCGCCGTGCAGCGCAGTCTCCAATACAGCGAGTGAGGGCAAGCAATGCCAAAACCATTCCTCAGCATCGAGGGGCTTGCGAAACGCTTTCCCTCTCCAGGCAACACCGCAGAGCCGCTGACCGTCTTCGAAAATGTCAGCTTGGGGATCGAGAAGGGTGAGTTCGTCTGCATCATCGGTCACTCCGGTTGCGGCAAATCGACGATCATGAATGTTTTGGCCGGCCTCGACGAGGCGACCGAAGGCGCCGTGATCATGAATGGGAAAGAGGTGAGAGGGCCGAGCCTCGACCGTGGCGTCGTCTTCCAGAACTACTCGCTTCTGCCGTGGCTCTCGGCGCTTAAAAACGTCACCTTCGCGGTCAAGGCCCGTCATAAGGATTGGCCGCGCGACAAGGTGATGGCCCATTCCTACAAATATCTTGAGATGGTGGGCCTGTCGGGCGGAGCGGAGCTGCGCAAACCCTCCCAGCTTTCGGGCGGCATGCGCCAGCGGGTGTCGATTGCGCGCGCCTTCGCGATCCATCCCGAATTGCTGCTTTTGGACGAGCCGTTCGGGGCGCTCGATGCGCTCACGAGGGGAACGATCCAGGACGAGCTTCTCAAGATATGGCGCGGCACCGGGCAGACGGTCTTCATGATCACGCATGACGTGGATGAGGCCATCTATCTGGCGGATCGCATTCTCTTGATGACGAACGGCCCCCAGGCGCGTGTGGCGGAATCGGTCGAAGTGGGCATTCCGCGGCCCCGCTCGCGCGATGAGATCGTTGAGCACCCCAACTACTACAAGGTGCGCAACCATCTCGTGCACTTCCTTGCCCGCCGCTCCAAAGAGCTTGCCGGTTCAGCAAACACGACGCCGAACGGCCAGCCGGAAACCGTGCGCTTCGGCGAAGGTATCGACGAAGAGCAATCGGGCCGCCCCCCTCTTTACGCAATCAACCAATGAAATAGCGAGGAAACCATGAACCAGATGACTGTGACTGCAGCAGAATCCATGATGACCAAAGACGATGTGGCGGCCCTGATCCTTGCTGCGAAGAAGCAAGCGGGTCTCACGTGGGAGGCGATCGCCGAGAAGATCGGCATGTCTCCCGTGTGGACCCACTCGGCCTGCGTCGGGATGAACTCCATGCCGAAGGAAAAAGCGGAAGCCGTCGTCTCCTTGCTCGGCCTGCCGGCGGACGCCGTCGGCGTGTTGGAGGAATGCCCGAACAAGGTCTGGCCGCAGACCGTGCCGACAGACCCTTGCGTCTATCGTCTCTATGAGATCGTGGGTGTTTACGGTCCCACGATCAAAGCGCTCATCCATGAAGAGTTCGGCGATGGCATCATGTCGGCAATCGATTTCGACATGTTCATCACGCGCGTGCCGAACCCTAAGGGCGACCGGGTGAAGATCGAAATGTCCGGCAAGTTCCTGGCTTACAATTCCTGGTAGGCGGAACGCGAGCCCTAAAACAAGCAACGAAGGCGCGGGTTCCCCCGCGCCTTTCTTTTCCCTGCTCGCTGTCCTTACGAGACTATCCCATGTCCCGTCCGCCTTTCCCTCCTTTCACCGAGGAAACAGCGCGCCAGAAGGTGCGCATGGCCGAAGACGCCTGGAACCACCGCGATCCGGTGAAGGTCAGCCTCGCTTATACCGAGGACAGCCAATGGCGGAACCGGTCTGAGTTCTTTCAGGGGCGCGAGGCAATCGTCGCGTTTCTCACCCGCAAATGGGAAAAGGAACGCGAGTACCGCCTGATCAAGGACTTGCATGCCTTTACAGGCAACCGCATCGCCGTGCGGTTCCGTTATGAATGGCACGATGCCGACGGCCAGTGGTGGCGCTCTTACGGCAATGAGAATTGGGAGTTCGACGAAAGCGGCCTGATGTGCCGGCGCGAAGCCAGTATCAACGACGTGGCCATTCAAGAGAGCGACCGGCGCTTCCATTGGCCTGCGCCCGGCCCCCGCCCTGACGACATCCCGGTGTTTGGCCTCGATCCGTTTTAGGCGCTGTCACAGAGCCATGATATTGCCTTTGATCCCACGGCGCGGCGGCTGGGGAAACGCCTAAATGCGTACCCGCTCCGATTTCGGATCGTAAAGCGGCTTCAGCGATGCTTCAGCCTTTACGCGTGTGCCCGCGATCTCAATTTCGTAATGCGAGGCAAGCAGTTGGTCGGTGGTTTCGCCTTTGCAGGGCACGTAGCCCAGTCCGACAGCCGCACCCAATTGGTGACCGTAATTGCCCGAGGTTAAGTATGATACGACCTCGCCATCGCGGATGACCGGTTCATGATGGAAGAGCAATGGCTCCGGGTCCTTGAGCAGGAACTGGACAAGCCGGCTGGCAAGACCTTCCTCCTTCTTTCGCAGGACCGCATCCCGCCCGATGAATTCCGGCTTATTGAGTTTGACGGCGAAGCCAAGCCCCGCCTCGAGAACATGGTCCTCGTCTGTGATGTCATGGCCGAAATGGCGAAAGGCTTTTTCGATGCGGCAAGAATCCATCATGTGCATGCCGCAGAGCTTCAGCCCGACATCCTGTCCGGCCGCCCATAGGGTCTCAAAGGCGTGCGCGGCCATTTCGGCGGGGATGTAAAGTTCCCAGCCAAGTTCGCCCACATAGGTGACACGGTGTGCGCGGGCGAGACCCATGCCCAGTTCGATCTCGTGAGCCGTGCCGAAGGGATGGTTGGCGTTCGACCAGTCATGGGGGCTCACTTTTTGCAGCAGCGCCCGGGCGTTCGGCCCCATCACCGCAAGCACGCATTCCGATGATGTCGCATCCAGCAAGACGGTGTTGAAGCCTTCCAAATGTTTGCGCATCCAGTGAAGTTCGCGCTGAACCGTCGCTGCCGGCGTGACAACCACATAAGACGTCTCGGACAGCCTCGTGACCGTAACATCGGCCTCAATACCGCCAGCGCCGTTCAGGAACTGGGTATAGACGATCTTGCCAGCCGGCACGGAGACATCGTTTCCGCAAACATAGTTGAGATACGCCTCGGCATCCGGTCCTTCGACACGGATCTTGCCGAACGAGGTCATGTCATAGAGGCCGACATTGTTGCGGACCGCAAGATGCTCCTCGCGGGCGTTGCCGAACCAGTTCTGGCGTTTCCACGAGTAGTGATAGGCGCGCTCCTGGCCTTCCCGCGCGAACCAGTTGGCGCGTTCCCAACCGGCTGCCTCGCCGAAGACCGCGCCTTGCGCTTTTAGGTGTTCGTGGATGGGCGAGCGCCTGATGCCGCGTGCCGTCGCCATCTGGCGATAGGGGAAGTGATCGGCATAAAGAAGACCGAGCGTCTCCTTCACGCGTTCAAAGAGATAGGTTTTGTTGCCCTGAAACGGCTGCATCCGTCTGATGTCGACATCCGCCAGGTCAAAGGGAGGGCGGCCGTTTTCCATCCATTCGGCGAGGGCCATGCCCGCACCGCCAGCGGACTGAATGCCGATGGAATTGAATCCGGCGCAGACGAAATAACCCTTCAGATTGGGCGCTTCACCGAGATGGTAGGCATCGTCCGGCGTAAAGCTCTCCGGTCCGTTGAAGAAGGTGTGAATGCCAGTCTGTTCCAGAACAGGAAAGCGGTTTACCGCTTTTTCGAGGATGGGTTCGAAGTGGTCGAAATCCTCAGGCAGCTGATCGAAACAGAAATCGGCGGGAATGCCGTCCATGCCCCACGGTTTCGCTTCCGGCTCAAAGGCGCCGAGAAGGATTTTGCCTGCATCTTCCTTGTAATAGGCGCATTCGTCGGGAACGCGCAGGACCGGGAGTTGCGATAGGCCGGGTATGCTGTCGGTAACGATATAAAAGTGCTCGCAGGCGTGAAGCGGTACAGTCACATCCGCCATGCGTCCGAGTTCGTGGGCCCACATGCCACCGCAATTGACCACGAAGTCTGCACCGGTTCTGCCTTCTTCACCGTCCGTCTCCCACGATACGCCCCTGACCCGCCCTTGCGATCGATGAATGGCGGTGACGCGCGCGCCTTCGAAAATCTGCGCGCCGTTTTGTTTAGCGCCTTTTGCAAGCGCGAGCGCGATATTGGCCGGGTCGCCTTGGCCGTCCTTGGGCAGGTAAACGGCCCCCGTTACATCCTTCGTGTTGACGTACGCATAACGGGTTTTGACGTCATCGGCGGAGATCTCCTCCACCTCCACGCCGAAGGCACGCGCCATGGAGGCCTGCCGGTAGATTTCCTCTTTGCGCTCGTGCGTCAGTGCGACGGTGATCGATCCGCATCGCCGGAAGCCGGTTGCGACATCTGTCTCTTTCTCCAGGTTGCCGTAAAGCTCCTGGCTGTATTTGGCGAGCCTCGTCATGTTCTTGCTCGCCCGTAGCTGGGCAATCAGGCCGGCTGCATGCCATGTCGTCCCGGAGGTAAGTTGTTTGCGTTCCAGAAGCACGACATCGGACCAACCGAGTTTTGCCAGGTGATAGGCGACGGAGCAGCCAGCAACGCCGCCCCCGATGATGACTGCTCTGGCCTGTGTGGGAATTGCTTTTGTCATGCGCGTAGTCTTGCGTTTTCAGGGTCCCAGAGCGGCCGGTCCGGCTGAACGACCGCTAGATAGCGCTCACCGAAGATTTCAACCTCAAGCTCGGTGCCCGGAGCGGCGAGATCGGCACGCAGCATACCGAGCGCTATCGATGCATCGACCCGGTAACCCCAGCCGCCGGATGTGGTTTCGCCCACGACCGCGCCATTTTGCCAAAGCGCCGACATGTAGGGCGCATCGTGGTCGTTGTCCCGGACGATCAGGGTTACGAAGCGCTTGGCGATACCGCGCTGCTTCTCCGAAAGGAGGGCTTCCTTGCCGATGAAATCCTCAGACTTGTCGAATTTCACGAAACGGTCGAGCCCGCCCTCCAAGATGCTGTAGTCGCTCGAAAGATCGAGCTTCCAAGCGCGGTAGCCCTTTTCAAGACGCAGGGCATTCAACGCATACATCCCAATAGGTTTGAGGCCGTGTGGTCCCCCGGCGGCGATCAGCGCCTCGTTCACGGCGGATATGTCATCCATGGCCGTGTGAACCTCCCAGCCCAGCTCTCCGGCATAAGACACACGGAAAAGGGAGACCGGTTTCCCGGCAATCTCCGATTTCTGCCAGCTCAGCCAGGGCAGCGTCAGGTCCGCGCCGCAAACGCCGGCCAGAATCTCGCGGGATTTCGGTCCGGTCAGGATTTGGCAGGAATAGGCTTCGGTCTTGTCTTCGAGCGTCAAGGAACCGTCCCTGGGCAGGCGCGATTGCAGGAGTTCGAAATCGTGCCATTGCGCCGGGGCGGCGGTCATCAGGAGGAGTTCGTTCTCAGCGAGGCGGACCATCGACATCTCGGTCACAATGCGGCCCCTGCGGTCGGCGAAGTAACCGAGCCCGATCCGGCCCACGCGCGGCACGGCGCCGGTGATTTGTCGGGACAGCCAAGCGGCCACGCCTTCGCCCTTCAGGTGAAACCGGGAGAAGCCCGGCAGGTCGAGTAGGCCCGCGGTATCCCTGACCGCTTCGCATTCCTCGCGCACGCGCGGTTCCCAGGGCCCTTCGCGCGCCCAGGTCTCGGCCGCTTCGAGCGAGGTGTCGTCGCCGTCTTTGGCGAACCAATTGGCCCGTTCCCAGCCATTGCAAGCGCCCATCTGGCCGCCGAGGCTCAGCAGCTGGTCATGGATGGGCGACAGCTTTTTGCCGCGTCCCGCCGGCCATTCGTAATGCGGAAAGTGCATCGCGTATTCGTGCCCGTAGACCTCCATGCCCTTGGCGATGCAATAGTCTTCGTCGCAAAAGGCGGTGAAGCGGCGCGGGTCGCATGACCACATATCCCATTCGGTCCCGCCCTCGACGATCCACTCCGCGAGCACCTTGCCTGCGCCGCCGGCCTGGCAAATCCCAAAGGTGAAGACGCACGCCTCAAAGGCGTTCGGCACGCCGGGCATCGGCCCGATCAACGGGTAGCCGTCCGGCGTATAGGGAATCGGGCCATTGATCACCTTGGAAAGCCCCGCGGTCTGGAGCAATGGCACCCGTTCGGCTGCATCGTTCAAGTACCATTCGATCCGGTCGAGATCGTCTTGAAAGAGCTGAAAGGAGAAGTCCTTCGGCATGGGATCGTCGGACGTGGTCCAGTGCGCCCGGCAGTTGCGCTCATAAGGCCCCAGATTCATGCCGTAGTGCTCTTGGCGCAGATAGTAGGAGCTGTCCACGTCGCGCAGGAGAGGCAGCTTTGCGCCCTTTTCCTTGGACCACTCCTCGATTTCCGGAATGTCCTCGAACAAAAGGTATTGGTGGCTCATCACCATCATGGGCACGTCCCGGCCGAACATTTGGCCGATCTGTCCCGCATAATATCCCGCCGCATTCACCACATACTCGCAGCGCACCTCGCCCTGGGGTGTCGAGAGCACCCATTCATCGCCGTCGCGGCGCGCAGCCGTGACCGGACAAAAGCGGACGATTTGTGCGCCAAGGTCGCGTGCGCCCTTTGCAAGGGCCTGCGTCAGCTGCGCCGGGTCGATGTCACCATCGTAAGGATCATAGAGTGCGCCTGAGAGATCGTGCGTTTCGGTGAAAGGATGCCAATTCTTGATCTCATCGGGCGAGAGGATATCGATCTCCATGCCCTGATAACGGCCCATGCCGGCGACCCGCTTGAACTCCAGGAGCCGTTCCTTCGAATGGCTCAGCCGTATCGAGCCGGTCACATGGTAGTTCATGGGATAGTCGACCGCTTCGCCGAGGCCCCGGTAGAGTTCGGTCGAATAGCGTTGCATGTTCATGATCGACCAAGAGCTTGAAAAGGTCGGGACATTGCCTGCGGCATGCCAGGTCGAACCCGCCGTCAATTCGTTTTTTTCCAGGAGCAGGCAATCGGTCCATCCTGCCTTTGCGAGATGATAGAGCGCTGACGCGCCGACCGCGCCGCCCCCTATGATAACGACGCGGGCGGTGGACGGCATGGATGCCATGGTGCAATTCCTGTTCTCGTTTCCAAGGCGATCAAAAGCGGTTTACAGGGCGAACGGGCCGGGCCGGGTATGAAGGCCCAGCCGGAAAGCACGCCCATGAACGCTTATCAATGTCTCGGTTTCGTTTTGCTCATAAAGGTGAAGCCTGGCGCATACGCGTAGCGTAATGCGATGGTAGATGCAGAGGATGGAGAGCGAACAGGTCCAGATTGGGAAAACCTGGCATTCCAGGCGCTCCCTCTGCCCAATCCATGTCAAGACCCGATACGCGCTATCCCTGGGGCTTGAATGCTGATTGTTTTAAACCATTTCGAGCGCTACCGCCGCGAGACGCTTAATGCCCGGCGCAATGCGCTCTTCCGGGATGGATGAAAAGCCGAGGCGGAAGGTGTTGCGGCCGGCAGGGCCATGGCTGAAATGAACCTCGCCCGGTTCGATCAAAATGCCTTCTGCGCGCGCGTGTTTGCTAAGCAGATTGGCATCGAAGCGCGGCGGCCCTTCCATCCAAAACGACGTGCCCCCGAAACCGTGAGACCGGGCCCAGCCGGGCAACTGGGTTTCAAGTGCCTCCCGCATGACGCGTTCCCGGGCCGCATAGATCTTGCGCAAGCGGCCAACCAGGGCGTCGTGGTGGCCAAGGGCCAGAAACAGTGCAACTGCGCGCTGATTGTTTCCGGGCGGGTGGCGGAGCATGAGGCGGCGATAGGCGCGCGCCTCCTGCAACAAGGGCGCTGGCCCGGCAATGAAGCCGAGCCGGATGCCCGGCAAAAGAGACTTCGAGAAGCTTCCGACATAGATGACGCGCCCTGCGCGGTCGAGCGATTTGAGCGCTGGCGTCGGTTCGCCGGCGTAGTTCGTTTCTGCCTCGTAGTCGTCCTCGATGATCAGTGCGTCATTCGCCTCGGCCCAGCGCAAAAGGCTGCGCCGCCGGTCGAGACTCATCGTGGCGTTGGTTGGCAGCTGATGGCTGGGGGTTACGAAAGCCAAATCGGCGTCGCCGAGTTTTTCAGTCTCAAGACCTTCGTCATCGACGGGAACGGAACGCAACTTACCGCCCAGCAAGTCAACCAGATTGCGCATGTCGGGATAGCCGGGATCCTCCATCGCAAACTGCCGGTCCGGTTTGACCAGAAGGTTTGCAAGAATGTGGAGAGCGTTCTGCGCACCTAACGTTACAAGGATTTCGCCTTGTTCAACGAGAACGCCCCTGCGCATCAAAATGCGCTTGCGGATCTGTTCGATCAGCATGGGATCGTCTTCGGTGAAGCGGTCGTCGGTCCACGCGCCCAGCCATTTCCTTCCCATTGCCTGGCGCATGCAGTCTCGCCATGCCGTGATCGGGAACTGGTCAAGATCGACCTGTCCATAGATAAAGGGATAGGGGTATTCCTGCCAATTGGACGGCTTTGTGATGTTGTCCTGCAGGCTCGGCTGCACACGGAGCCGAGCGGTCCAATCAATCGCTTGCGGCGCGGTATTCGCTGCGGCAGACACCGTGCTCGGGACCGCCAGATCGTTGGCAACATAGAAGCCCGACCGTTCGCGGGGGATCAAATAGCCATCTTCGGCAAGCGCCTGATAGGCGGATATCACGGTGTTCCTTGAAACTTTCAGGCGTTTTGCCATGGCCCGGGTCGAGGGCACCGGCGTGCCTTCCGGGAGATGGCCGGTCACGACTGCCGTCACAAGCATTTCGCGGATTTGGGCCTGGAGCGTCGCCGCCTCCAAGCGCTCTACGTGAAACAAACTCTCCCGCACCCGGCCCTTTCCCGCTTGTCCTTGGCTATCTGGTCCAGCATTTCGTGCAATCTGGACCTGTCATGAGACCATAGCTTGCGGCAAAATCAAGGGTTATGAAAGCGGTGAAAATATTGAACCAGAACACTGGAGGGCCGTTTCAAACAGGACATCCGCCGTAATACGGGGTGGATGTGCTGCAAATTTACTCAGGCAGTGACTATGCAATACTCTGGACTAAACGGATGCCGTCTTGTCTGATGCGTTTAGTTGTAGACGGTTGGAAAACTCGTAAATGCGGTTGTAGGCAGGTCGTGAGCGTTCACAATCAAAAAATCACGTTTGGGGCGCAACGCGGCCAGCATGGCAGAGGCTTCTGCTTGGATGTTTGCGCTTAAACTTTCGACGTTGGCGGGCAGAAACGAAACCGTTTTTCGAAAGCGAGGGAGAGGCGATCTTTCATACAAGGTGCAGCGCGAGGACTTCGGTGGATAACCCGCGCATCGGCCAAAGCAGACAACCAGATTTCAACCAGAGAGGTGAACTTGATGATTAAAAGGCACAAAATGCTCAGCGTGCTCACTGCGGCTGCGGTGATGGGAGGCATCGCGTTCTCTCCGGCAAAGGCCGATGTGGAGGAGTTGACGGTTGCGTATTTCCTGGAATGGCCGATGCCGTTTCAATACGCAAAAGTGAAGGGGATTTACGAGGAGGAACTGGGCGTAAAGATCAACTGGCGTTCCTTCGACACGGGCACGGCGATGTCCGCCGCGATGGCGTCCGGCGATGTCCATATCTCGATTAGCCAAGGTGTTCCGCCTTTCGTCGTCGCCGCATCGGCGGGCCAGGATATTCAAGTCGTCGACGTCGCGGTTTCCTACTCCGAGAATGACAACTGTGTTGTCTACTCGGAGCTTGAGATCGACAAAGGCAATGCCAGCGAACTCGAAGGCAAGCAGGTCGGTGTCCCGATCGGGACGGCTGCGCATTTCGGCTTTCTGAAGCAGATGGAACATTTCGGCGTCGACATCAGCACGATGAATGTCGTCGACATGGCGCCGCCGGATGGCGCGGCGGCGTTTGCCCAGGGCAATCTTGATATGGTCTGCGGCTGGGGCGGCGCGCTGCGCCGCATGAAGGAGCATGGCAACACGCTTCTGACCGGTGCCGAAAAAGAAGAACTTGGCATTCAGGTTTTCGATGTCACAAGCGTTCCGGCAAACTTCGCGGCCGAACAACCGGAGCTTCTTACGAAGTTCCTCAAGGTGACCGCTGAGATGAACGCCAAATGGAAGGAAAACCCGGAGGAGATGCTTCCGGTGATCGCCAAAGATGCCGGTATGGATAAGGACGTTGCGAAGGCGACGCTTGCCGGCTTTGCTTTTCCGTCGGTTGAGGAACAGCTCTCGGAGCAGTGGCTTGGCGGTGGAACCCAGACCTTTTTGAAAGAGGTTGGAGATTTCTTCGTGGAACAAGGCAGTATGCCATCGGCCCGCGATTCCTATGAAAGCGCGGTGGACAAGAGCTTCCTAGAGGCCGTCGCGACCAACTAGGTGATGAAACGGTGAGCGGGCCGCCTGTTGGGCGGCCCGTTCCATATCGGGTTCCGTGAAGGATTGCTGTCATGTCCGGCCTTGTTATCGACGACGTATCGATGCGCTTCGAGCTTCCGACGGGGGATTTCGTTCAAGCACTGAAAAATGTTTCGCTGGAATTGAAGGCCGGGGAATTGATGTCCGTTCTCGGGCCGTCCGGCTGCGGCAAGACCACGCTTCTCAATATCGTTGCTGGCTTTTTGGCCCCGACCGAGGGGCGGATCGCGCTTCACAGCGTGCCGGTTAAGGGTCCTGGACCGGAAAGGGGCATGGTCTTTCAGCAGGGCGCGCTTTTTGAATGGATGAATGTCCGCAAGAATGTGGCTTTTGGGCCTGAGATGAAGAAGATGCCCAAAAAGGAGATCGACGGGATCGTCGACCACCTTCTGGACGTCACCGGCCTCGGCGATTTCAAGGACAAGGCGGTTTACGAGCTTTCCGGCGGCATGCAGCAGCGTGTGGCGCTTGCCCGCTGTCTTGCGAATGATCCCGACGTGATTTTGATGGACGAACCGCTTGGCGCGCTGGACGCCCTGACGCGGGAGAAGATGCAGGGGCTTGTCCTGAAGCTCTGGAAGGAGACGGGCAAGACCGTCATCCTGATCACCCATTCGGTGGAGGAAGCCTTGCTTCTTGGTGAACGGCTTATCGTTATGGCGCCGCGGCCGGGCCGCATCCATAAGGAGTACCAGCTACCGTTCGCAGATATCGCTGTCGATGCCGATCTCCGCGAAGTGAAGAAGATGGATGGCTACGCGGAGACGCGTGAGGAAATCCTGTCCCTGATCTGGGACATGGAGGAGGAAATTATGGGCCGGGCGAAGAGCGCTGCATGACAATTCTTCTGTTTTATGTGGCGATCTTCGCTATCGCCTTCTTCATCGTCCACCAGGCTGAGCGTTTCGTTCACCACGCAAGGGATTTCACAAGCCTCAAGACGGTTACGTTTGGCGACGAAAGCGCGGTTAAGGCTAACCGCGCCGCATCGGTCATCTCCGTTATCTCGATTTTTCTGATCTGGGGCGCTTTCACTGGCTCAAAAATCGTACCCGTGCATGTGCCCGGTCCGTTTGTCGGCGATACGAGTTTTTCCTACACGGCGGTCAATGCCGCTGGCGAGACAGATAGCGCCACCGTTTTTGTCCGTGTGCACAGGTTCGATGAAACCGTCGATGAGCCGGAGATCGATGAAAGCGCCTCCACGGGGTTCGCCAATGACAATGCCGCAACGGTGGGCGCTTGGCGCAGCAGGCTCATCCGCGTCAGGGACAATGACGATGGCGGCGGTGAAGATGGCTACCGGGTGATCGAAGTCGACGGTCAACCGATCGAAGTCGGACAACCGGTTTCGGTTGCCGACGGTGAGGTGCGGCTAACGCCGCGCGGCAGTCTCAATTTCGAGCCTTCCAAAGGCTGGCAGATGGAGCCGATATGGCTGCCAGCGCCCGAAGCCGTTTGGGACCGGCTTATCGAAATCGCCAATGAGGGCTATCAGAACGTCACGCTCATGGAGAACCTGTTTTGGTCTCTCTTCCGGGTTATTGCCGGTTTCCTCGCGGGCGCTCTTGTCGGTATTCCTCTCGGCTATGCGATGGGTTTGTCGGGCTGGTTCAGGGGCTGGTTCGATCCGATCGTCGAGTTCATGCGGCCGGTTCCCCCGCTTGCGCTTATTCCGCTTGTGATCATCTGGTTCGGGATCTGGGAAACCGGCAAGATCTCGTTGCTCTTTCTCGCCGCGTTGTGGATCATGACGATTGCCGCGCGCGCGGGCGTTTCGGGCGTCAACATTTCCAAGGTTCATGCGGCTTATTCGCTCGGTGCCAAGAAATGGCAGGTCTTGACGAAAGTGATTGTGCCGAATTCGCTGCCTGAAATCTTCACCGGCGCGCGGGTGGCGATGGGCGTATGCTGGGGCACGGTGGTCGCTGCCGAACTCGTTGCTGCCGAAAAGGGTGCCGGCAAGATGATCATTGCCGCCTCCAAGTTTCAGCAGACGGATATCGTGATCATGGGGATCGTGCTCATCGGCATTATCGGTTATGGAATCGACATTTTGATGCGCCAGGTGGAGCGTTTGCTCGTGCCGTGGAAAGGCCGGAGCTAAGGTGCGAGATAGACATCTGGCTCCCATGGCATATGGGATTCTGCTAGGTCGTGTTCAGGAAAAGTGGATACCGGTTTTCCGTCCGGACACGCGAAAAAACAAACACCTAGAGCGATTTCACTTTGTCGGAACGCTTCCCTCTGCCTTTGGAGGTCCGGGCTCTATCGAACTGAATTGGGTGCGTTCACGCGGATAGGCTCTTTTGGGAGCGTACGCACCACAACGAGTTTCCCAGCCTGGCCTTTTGTGCGATTGGCATTGCTTTCTTCCATCCCCTTGAACAGCTGGGAATCCTTCACCGCCTCGCGCAAGATGAAGTCGTAGGTTTCGCGCACCGGTCTGCTGTCTTTCAGGTCGCGGTTGATCAAAACCCAGAGGTCGACGGGGATATCGAAGACCTCGGGCACAACCCGGACCAGTCCCGCTTCTCCGGCTGCGATATAACAGGGCAGGGGCGCAATGCCGAGGCCGGCCTTGGCAGCCGTGAGCTGGACATTGGTGTTGTCAGCAAAGAAATCGCAACCCGCACTGCCGGTGATCTCGCGCAGGGCCGCGCATTGCGGCAGGTTCTCGACAGCCCCGGCGGCGCCGACGATCCGATGTTGCCGCAAGTCCGGCAGGCCTTCCGGTTGGCCGTGGGTGGCAAGATAAACCTGGCTGGCATAAAGCCCGCAATGAACCTGGCCAACACGGCGGCCAAACAGGGTCTCGTCGTCCGGGTCGCCCATACGCAGCGCGATGTCGGCGCAATAGCGTTGGAGGTCGGCTTTCTGAATCCCGACCTGTACCTCGAAGCGAATTGCCGGATTGCGCGCGGCGAGGGCGGCGATTTTCCCGGTCAGCCAGAAGTTTGCAAGGTTGAAGGTGGTTGCTACGCGCACAGTGGGCCGCGGCGCCCGATTGCTATCCGACAGATAGTTGCCGACGCCTTCCGCTTCGCGGTCCATGGCTTCGATGAAGCGCAGGATCGCCTGACCTGTGCCGTTCAGACGAACACCTTGGCAGTCCCGCTCGAAGAGCGCCTGCCCCACCTGCTGCTCCAGCTGTTCGATACGCCGCCCGACGGTCGGCTGCGATACCCGCAGGGTGCGCGCGGCCGCAGAGAGAGATCCTTGGCGCGCGACCGCGAGAACAAAGCGAAAATCGTCCCAGTTCAGCTTATGCATATGCGGATCGTACCGCTGGAAGCCCCCGCCGGTTGTGAAGAATAACCGAAATCTCCCGCCGGCGGGTGTCACGATTCGTTGAAGCTTTCGTGTTTCGGATGATTTTCCTGTATTGCGATCCTTAGGCGTCAGCCTTCGGTGAAGGCGCGCGACAACCGGTCGGTCAGGGGTTTGACGAAGTAGCTGAGCGCGGTGCGGCTGCCGGTCTGGATGAAAACCTCAGCGGGCATGCCGGGCACTAAATCAATGTCGGCTGCCGACCAAGCAGCCCTATCCCCCAGCCGGATGCGGGCGTTGTAATAGCGGTCACCGCTTATCTCGTCGGTAAAACTGTCTGCCGATACCGAGATGACCTCGCCTGATACCTCCGGCGTCGCCGCCTGATCAAAGGCCGAGAGCCTCACCCGCGAAGCTTGGCCCCGCGTAATCCGGTCGACGTCTTGCGTGGGAACCCGCGCCTCGATAACCAGGTCTTCTCCGGCCGGCAGAAGATCAAGGATTGCCGCGCCCGGTGCGATCACGCCGCCGATTGTGTTTACCTGCAGGCCGACGACAACACCGTCCCGGGGCGCAACGACCGCGATGCGTTTGAGCCGTTGAGCGGCGGCGACCTGACGCTCCCGCAAGGTCGCGATCTGCGGTTCGATCTGGCGCAGTTCGGCAGTTGCCGCCTCGCGGAAATCCTGCTCGCGCTGAACCAGCTCCAGCTTCAGTTCCTCGATCTCATTGCGGGCCCGGGCTATGCTGGCATCGTGCTCGGCTACCTGGCCGCGAATCCGTTCGGCCTGCCGCTCCAGGGCCAGCAGCCGGGGCAGGGTGGAGTAGCCTTTCCCATAGAGCTTGCGCAGACCGAGCAGTTCCTGATCGATGAGGGCGATCTCCTTGTGGTTGGAGGCCCGCTGCGCGCGGAGGCCCGCAATCTCTTCCCCGAAACGTTGAATACGTTGGCGGTTGAGATTGGCCGCGCTGGCGCGGCTGGTCTGCCGGATGGCGAAAAGCTCCTGTTGGCCGAGAAGGATGGCGAGTATCCCGGAATCGTGCTGACGCGCCATCAAGGATGGTGGGAACGCGATTTCCGGCTCGCCCTTGCTCTCGGCCAGAAGCCGTGCCCGGCGTGCCAAAAGGTCGTGGAGCTGGCTTTCAACGACGCCTAGGTTGGCGCTGTCGACGGTACTGTCCAGCCGAACCAGGGGCTGGCCCTGGCGTACGGTCTCGCCCTCATCCACCAGAATATCGCTGACGATGCCACCTTCCAGATGCTGGATCGTCAGCCGGTTGGATTCCACGATGAATGTCCCAGGCACGACGACCGCGCCATCCAGCCTGGCGCTTACCGACCAGCCGGCCAGACCGCCGACCAGAGCAAGCAGGACGATCAGGCCACCCCAGATGTGGAACCCAAGACCGTCGCGGGCGTTTCTGTGCACCGGCAGTTTTTCACGTTCGTCGGGTGAAAGAACGAGAGCGTTGCTCATGACTGATTCCTCAGGGGCAGGGTTGTGACGTTGCCAGTGCGGCCGCCACTTTGGGCGCCTGGCAAAGGCTTGGTCGTGGCGGCGAGGACCTGGTTCTTCGGTCCAAAGGCCTTCTGGCGGCCGTTCTGCAAAACCAGCAGGTGGTCGGCAGCAGCGATGGCGCTGGGTCGATGGGCCATGACGACGACGATCTGGCCGCGCTCTTTCATCTCGCCGATGGCGTTGGTCAAGGCGCGGTCGCCGTCAACGTCGAGGTTGGCGTTGGGCTCGTCGAGCACCACCAGGAAGGGATCGCCATAGACCGCGCGGGCCAGACCGAGACGCTGGCGCTGGCCGCCGGAAAGCTTGTTGCCGGCTTCGCCGATCAGCGTGTTGTAGCCCTCTGGCAGGTCCAGGATCATGCGGTGACAGCCAGCCAGCTTGGCGGCTGCGACGATGGCCTCGGGCTCCGCGCTCTCATCCAGGCGGGCTATGTTCTCCGCCACCGTGCCATCGAAAAGCTCGACATCCTGTGGCAGGTAGCCGATCTGCACGCCCAGGTCGTCGGGGTCCCACTGGTCCAGAGCGACGCCATCGAGACGCAGGCTGCCGTTCTGGGGCAGCCAAACCCCTGTCAACAAGCGCGCCAAGGTCGACTTGCCCGAAGCGCTTGGGCCGATTACCGCAAGGGCGTCGCCGGCGGAAAGGGCGAAATTGAGGCCGGAGACCACCGGGCGCCGAGCCGCCGGCGGACCGGCGCTCACATGATCGACATTCAAAACGCACTTGGCTCTCGGCAATGCGAGACGCGGATCGGGCGACGGATGATCGTGGAGCAATTTGGCGAGGCGGCCATAGGCGCCGCGTGCGGCGACGAAACCGCGCCACTGGCTGATCGCCTGTTCCACCGGCGCCAGGGCACGGCCCAAGATGATGGAGGCGGCGATCATGGCCCCGGGGGTGATGGCGTCTTGGATCACCAGGGCTGCGCCAACCCCCAGGATGGCGGTCTGAAGGACCAGGCGGCTGGTCTTCGATGTGGCGGTCAGCAAGCCGGCCCGGTCGCTGGCCCGAGCCTGGTGGTTCAGGCCGTCGCGTTGCCGCTGCAGCCAGCGCCGGCGCAAACCGTCCAGCATCCCCATGGCGCTGAGTACCTCGGCATTGCGCTGGCCGGCGGCGGCCATGACGCTGCTTTCGGAATAGCGGTGGCTCGCATGGCCCAGCGGCCGCCGGGTGATGATGTCGTTCAACAGCGCGATGCAGAAAAGGAAGAGCGCCCCGACCGCCGCGACCAGGGCGAGGACCGGGTGCAGCAGATAGATGACGCCGATGTAAATCGGCACCCAGGGCGAATCGAAGAAAGCAGAGGGTCCGGGCCCGGAGAGAAATTCCCGCAGTGCGCGCAGATCTCGTAGCGGCTGATCGTCGTTGTTCTCGCGCCCATGGACCGAGCGGAAGACCAGGCTCTCGAAGACGCGGCCGTCAAGACCGCGCTCGATCCTGGCGCCCACGCGTACCAGGATGCGCGAGCGGATAAGCTCCAGAAGGCCCATGATCGCCAACAGCCCGAAGACCAGGACGGTGAGGGCGACAAGGGTTTCTTCGCTGTGGCTGGTCAGTACGCGGTCATAGATCTGCATCATGTAGAGGGGGCTGACCAGCATGAGGAGATTGATCACCAGGCTGAACAGCCCGGTCATGGCGAGCCCGGATGTGCAGGCACCCAGCGCCGCCCCGGCTTCTGATCGTCTTTCCGCTTTCATGGGGGCTCTTCCTGCGCTTCGAACGGGAAAACGCGGCGCTTTCCCCATCCTTCCCGTTTCCTATGGATGACTGGGATCGGGGGCCGGCCGCCGCGCCGGCCCCTCCCCAAGGGTTGTGATCAGACGAGGAAATCCGTTTCGTCGATCTGCCCGAGATCGACGCCGACAAGGCGCACCGAGTCGCCGGCGCCAAGGTCGAGTTCGATCACGGTGTCGGCTCCGTCCTGGCGTGCCGCCGCCACGGCATCGGCCGCATCGTCGAAGAAGGCCGAGACGTCGAGCTGATCGACCCCATCCTCAAAGTCGGTGACATCGTCTTCCCTCGTGCCGTTCTCGAAGACGAAGGTGTCCGCATCGCTGCCGCCGGTCAGAACGTCGATGCCGCCGCCGCCGTCGAGGGTGTCCTCTCCGGTGCCGCCGAGCAGGGTGTCCTCTCCGCCACCGCCAAGCAGTTCATCGTCGCCGTCGAGGCCTTCGAGCCTGTTATCCTCTTCATCGCCGGTGATGCTATCGGCATCGTTCGAACCGACGACGTTTTCGATGTCATCCAGGCTGTCGGTTTCGGAAATCTGATCGAAACCGGCCGCCAAGGTGAAGGCGTCCTCACCGTTGGCCACATCGAAACCGGCATCGCTGGCGATGTCGACGACCACAGGGCCGTTGGCGTCCGGGGGCGCGTTGTGCAGATGGATCGGGCTCAGAGTGCCGTTGCCGATGTCGACCGGCAGCAGGTCGTCCGTGTTCAGACCGCTCACGGAGATATCCGTGCTGTAGGTGACCGAACCGTCGGCAGCGACCACGAAGGTGACCGTTCCCGTCCCGGAGGCATCGGTTTCGACCGGCGGGTCCTGAACTTCGGATTCGCCGTTTAGGTCGGCGCGCACCACCAGGGTCCGGATGCCGTCCACCGTCTCGTCGCTGACCAGTTCGGTCAGGTTGCCGCGCAACTCGCCACCCGGGAAGTCCGAGGTATGGATATTGAAATAGAGGTTCCCGAGGGCTGCCTGGCTGACGATGGCTGCCGCACCGATGCCGCCATTGGGGTTCACCAGCGGCAGGTTCTGGATCGAGACTTGGAAGCCTGTCTCCCGCGTCGCGGTACCATTGGCGAGGTTGACGGTCACGCCGACGTCCTCGTCATCGTAGCGGGCCGTGTCGGTTCCGCTACCGCCGTCCAGGGTGTCGTTGCCGAGCCCGCCGATCAACTGGTTGTCGCCATCACCGACGATGATCTCGTCGTCTCCGGCACCGCCGTCGACCACGCCGTTCACTTGGCCGTTGGCGCCGTCGAAGACGTCATTGCCGCTACTGAGCAGAACGCCGCCGTTGAACACGCCGTTGTTGACGACCGTCAGGTCGACTGCGGCGTTGTCGCCATCGAAGGCAGATCCCAAACCGTTTCCATCTGCATCGCCGGTGACGGTGCCGTTGTTGACGATCTGTCCGTTGAATTCGGCGATATCGTCGATATCGATACCGTCGTCGTCGGACACGATCGTTCCGTTGTTGACGATGTCGCCGATGAAGCTGACGCCGTCATCCAGATCGAGGCCGTCGCCCTCGGCGACGATGCTGCCTTCGTTGACAATGTCTCCGACGAATTCGGTGCCGTCGACGAGATCGATGCCGTCGCCACCTGCGGTGATTCGGCCCTCATTCACCACGTTGCCGGATACGAAAGCGCCCGAGTCGGGCCCGCCGCCGAGAAGAGGGCTCAAGCCAAACTCGATGCCGGTTCCCCCAGCCTCGATTGTGCCATCGTTCACGACATCGCCGGACAGCGCGGCGCCGGCATCGAAGCTGATCCCGATGTCGCCGGAGATGATTTCGCCGCTATTGGCGATTTGACCGATCACGTCGCCGTCGACGTCGATGCCGTCGTCCTCGGCCCGGATCGTGCCCTCGTTCTCGATATTGCCGCGGAGTTCGACGTTCTCGCCGATGTCGATGCCGTCGCCTTCGTCGGACTGGACCAGGCCTTCGTTGACGATGTTGCCGAAGAATTCAGATGCGTCGATGCCGGAGAACAGGCGG
>JAKSCL010000187.1 GCA_022360615.1 Hyphomicrobiales bacterium | reverse complement strand
GAGCGCCGTATCGAGGCGCAGCTTGAGGACGGGCGCTGGCTGCAGATCAACGAGCGGCGAACGAAAGATGGCGGTTTCGTCTCCGTGGGCACGGACATCACGTCGCTCAAGCTTCAGGAACAGAGGCTGATTGAAGGCGAGCGCCGTTTACGCGCGACGATTTCGGACCTGAAGAAATCGCGCCAGGAACTGGAAATACACGCCGAACGCAACGCCGCGCTTGCTTTTGAAAACGCCCGCGAGAAGGAAAAAGCCCAGGCAGCGAATATTTCGAAATCGCGTTTTCTCGCCAACATGTCCCACGAATTGCGGACACCGCTCAACGCCATCATCGGCTTTTCGGAAATCATGGAATGCGGCGTATTCGGCAAACTTGGATCGGAAAAATATCTCGAATACTGCAAGGATATCCGAGGCAGTGGCGAGTTTCTTTTACGCATCATCGACGACATTCTGGACATGGCGCGCCTGGAACAAGGCCGCTTTCCCCTCTCCTTCGACACGATCAATGCCCGCAGTCTGGTTGAAAGCATTCTTGAGCAAGTGCAGGGCCAGCAGGGTGAACGCAACATCGACCTCAATGTCGATATTGCCGAGGCTTTCATAGTGGACGCCGACCGCCGCGCGCTTACGCAGATCATGCTGAACCTTTTATCCAATGCCATGAAGTTCACGCCGGACGGCGGCGGAGTATCGGTCTCAGCGCATCTCGATGAGGATAACGCCGTTTTCCGTATCGCCGATACCGGTATCGGTATCCCCAAGGATGCCATCGCGATGATTACCCGGCCCTTCGAGCAGGTCGAACATCAGTTTTCCAAATGCCATAAGGGATCGGGGCTCGGCCTCGCAATCTCCCGCAGCCTGACGGAGCTTCATGGCGGTGTTCTTGAAATCGAATCCGAAGAAGGGTTCGGAACGACCGTCACCGTGCGCATGCCACAACAACAATGTACCGCCGTAAGCGCCGCCATCGTTCCGATCACGGACGCAATGCGCGCCCGGGCCCTTACCCTCCCGATGCAAGAGCGGCTGCGTTGATGTGGGTTTTTGCTTCAAGCTTTTGTTTTGACGCACCTTCGATCCAAGGACGGCACTGCTTCGGATCGTGGTTTAGCTGCTCAGTATCTCTTCGAATACTGCATGGACGCGCGCCTGACGGTCCTTAAGACACGCCGTTAGGCCCTCGAAATCCCGCGCCTGCGCGGTGGAGACCAACAGCCGCTTCAGACTGTCCGGGGCATTATCGGGTGTCTGCCCATCATCAAGCGCGAGCCGCAGAAGCTGGATCAGCGACTGATAAAGGTCGGCTGTGACGATCAGTTCACCCGCTGTTTTGGATTCAAGCATCCCGGCTTCCGCAAGCCGTTGAAGAGCATCCGCGATGCGTTGCGCGGTTGCTCCCGCCTTCGCGCCACCTGCAAGAACCAGCGCTTCGGCAACGAACTCGATATCAACGAGGCCGCCTTCGACGTGTTTGAGGTCCCATATGCCCTTGGGCTTGTGTGCGGCCGCAATCTTGGCACGCATCTCCCGCACCTCCGAGAAGAGCTTGCCGCGCTCTCTTTCGCGCGAAAGCACTTCGCCGATAACAGCCTCGATCTGGTCCTTCAATTCCGGATCGCCGCAGACCACACGAGCGCGCGTCAACGCCATATGTTCCCAAATCCAGGCGCGCTCGCGCTGATAACCGGCAAAGCTTTCGATATGCGTCGCGAGTGGGCCCGCCCGGCCCGATGGCCTCAAGCGCATATCAACTTCGTAGAGTGAGCCACGCGCGGTCTGCGCCGAAAGCGCAGCGACCAAACGCTGCGTGAGGCGAGTGAAATAGTGAGCCGGGGAAAGCGGACGTTCGCCATCCGATTCCCGTGCGCCCTCCTCGTGGTCGTAGATCAGGATGAGATCGAGATCGGAGCCTGCCGTCATCTCCCGGCCGCCAAGCCGGCCCATGGCAAGGATAGCGGCTGCGCCTCCTCGAACCTCGCCATGCGTCTTGGCGAGTTCATACCACGCTGTTTTCAGAAGCCGCCTGATCATCAGATCGGCCAGGTCCGCATAGGCTTTTCCGGCATCAGCGGGCGAGAGGGTTTTTGTCAGGAGCCGCACG
>JAKSCL010000259.1 GCA_022360615.1 Hyphomicrobiales bacterium | reverse complement strand
TTCGGGATCGGTCAAACGGCCATCCGCATATGTGTACCCAGCTTCATTGAAGAGACGCGTGGCCTCCGACAGCGCTTCGCGGCTTCCAGGTTGCGGAAGGCCGCCGAGAGGATCGGGGGTCTCCAGAACGGCGGTCGGCAACGGACCGCCCGCTGCACGTATTAGCGAGGCCTCCTCTCCGCTTGCCGGGCCTTCGGCCGCAAGTTGGGTTTCCCCGAAAACGCTCTCGAAAGGCTGCAGGGCGCCGCCGAAGAGGGTCCGGTTGACGGCGTCGAAATCGTAGGCGAGCGAAAGAGCCATGCGCACCCGGCGATCGGACAGAAACGGGCGGCGCATGTTAAAAACCACACCGTGAAGCGCGCCGACAACGCGGTCCGGGGTCTCGCTGCGCTGGATGGCACCGCTTGACACGGCAGGTCCGCTGTAGCCCGTTTGCCAGCGTGTCGGATTGTCCTCGAACCGGATGTCGTAATCATCCGCTTTGAATGCCTGAAGCGCGACCGACGCGTCCCGGAAATAATCGAAAACAAGCGTGTCCGGATTCCAGCGCCCTCTGTTCACCGGCAGGTCCTCGCCCCAATAATCCGGCACCCTTTCCAGCACCAGCCGCCTCGGTGCATCGATGGATGCGATCCGATAAGGACCGGAGCCGAGCGGAATGCGGCTTTCGGCGATCTCAGCCGGGTTTTCCCAAAAGTGCGCAGGATGAATCGGAATGGTCGCAATCCGGCGCAAGACGTCACGATCATCGACCCGTTCGTTGACGAATACAACGCGGGTCTCGCTTTCAGCGATAACGCTAAGCGGGCGGAAAGCCTGACGATAAAACGGAGCGCCTTCGGCTTTCAGCATGTCGAAAGTGAATTGCACATCCTGCGCGCGCAAGGGACGTCCATCATGCCACCGGGCATCTGGATGAAGGAGAAAGGCGATACGGGTGAAATCGTCCGAGACTTGGAGACCGCGTGCCAGCATACCGTAATAGGACGCCCGTTCGTCCGCGCTGGCGACAATCAGGCGGTCGTAGATGACGCGGACATCTGCGGGCGGCAGGCCCGGATAGGTGAGTGTGTTGGCCGTGTCGAAGGCGCCGATGCGCGCAAGGCGCATCGTCCCGCCTTTCGGCGCGTTGACGTTGACATAATCGAACGAGCGAAAACCGGGCTGATACTTGATCGTGCCGAGCGGAGAATAGGCATGTCCGAAACCATCCTCAGCCGCGAACGCACCCGCGGGGTGGAGCGCAAACGCCGCTGTGGCGCCCGCTCCAAGCGCAAGAGCCGCACGGCGGCTGATTCTGGACGACTGGGCCATATCCGCTAGGGCTTCACCGTTTGAAGGACATTGAAGCCCTCAAAAGCGGGGCCACCGAGATAAAGCGGCGTGCTTCCGCCCGCATCCTTGTGAGCGTCACGGAACGCCTGGCTCCGCGTCCAGGCAATGAAATCGTCTTCGCTCGTCCAGATGGTATGCGAGGCATACAATGTATGATCTTCGAGTTCGGGACCGCGCAAAAGATGGAACTCGACGAAGCCGTTTTCCTTGGCGATATGGACTTCACGGTTCAGCCAGACGGCCTCAAACTCAGCTTCAGAGCCCTTCTTCACGCGAAAACGGTTCATGGCGATGAACATGCGGGATTCCTTTGTCGGTTCGGTCCGGTTTGTGCGGGGCATGGCCCCATCGCGGTCACAACAGGTTGCAAGCACCCATGTCAGGACGGAGGGATCGCAGCAGTCCGCGCTCGCTCCGGAAGCGGAGTGGAGGAATTCGTCATGGTCCCGGTTCCGCACCGCATCCATCATGGGCCGACCGACGGCCGTTCCGGCTTCGTGATCAACGGCCAATTGGCGCGAAACATCACGGCCCGCCCCGCAAACGGACGCACCGCCGCAACTAAAGAGACCCGCACGATACCTCCATCATCTCAGGCTCGAAGCCCAGATGAGAATGACTTTAAAGTATTTATTATAGAAGAACTTGATAACAACCGCAAAATAAGAGTGTCAAACGCTATCTTTTAGAGTAATTCCACTTAAAATAAATAGATTGGAATTATTTCATTTTGAATCCATGAGATCAGCATACGCTCGCACCATCATCGGGATCGAAGAAACATGATCGCAGTGCATTGTTGACGAGGCTTGCGAGGCTAGGCTTCGCTTGAGGCGCCATCGCCGGATTCGACTGAATTTCAATTGCGGTTGTCAGCAGCCTGAATTTAGGTCTGGGTCTCGGACAAGAATGCGCTGCTCGCACCTTTGTCCGGCCATGCATTGATCGCCCCAGGCATTGGTTTCGAGCATGCCCTGTGCAAGATATGGCCCTTCCATAACAAGAGCAGGGTCATGGCTGGCGACCACAAGCTCAATGCGTATCTCTATTTCGAAGCGGTGGCGCGGCGCGGCGCGATCAATCGGGCAGCGGAGGAACTGTCGGTTTCACCCTCTGCGGTCAGCCAGCAGATCAAGCTCCTGGAACAGCAGATGGGCGTGCGGTTGTTTCGGAAGGCGGGCCGCAAGCTCAGTCTGACTTTGGAGGGGGAGCAGCTTTTTCAGGCCAGTTCGACCGCCATGCGGATACTAAGGGACGCAAGGCAGAGCCTGGGCGCATCCAAGACGTCCCGGCGGCTCAGCCTTCGCGTCGCGCCGAGTTTCGGGGTGCGCTGGCTCGGTCCGCGGTTGTCGCAATTCATCGCCGAAAATCCGGGCTGGGATTTACGGATCGATGCGGCGCCGGACCCGACGAATTTCGATCTTGAGATCATGGACCTCGACATCCGCTATGGCCTCGGCACATGGCAAGGTCTCTTCGCGGCACCGCTGACATCCGACTACGTATTACCGCTTTGCAGCCCCGACTATCGCAAAAAGCTGGAAGCGCCGGGACACGATGTCTGGCGGACGGCAAAACTGATCGACAGCGCCCGTGCGCTTTGCCAGTGGGATTCTTGGCTCACGCGCAATGGGATCACGGCGAGAAACGAGAAGGCGATCTTGATGGATCGCTCATCAATGGCGATTCAACTCGCCCTTGATGGAACAGGCGTCGTTCTTGAATCCCTCGCGGTCGCAAGCCAGGAAGTCCTTTCCAAAACCCTGGTCCCGCTTTGCCCATCCATCCCCGTTGTCGCCTTTGAGGCGTACTGGCCCATCTGCCCCACCCGGCACCTCAGCCGTAAGGCTGTCAGAGTATTCCGCGAATGGCTCGATGGCGCTGTCCGCAAACATGAGGAAGAGGTTGGGGAGATGCTCGCCATGCACGGCATGACGGTGGATCGCATCGACGCCCCCGTCGAACTGGCTGTACGTGCCTCTAATACACGGTGAAGGCGGGGACGTAGCTTACAAGCGCAAGCACGGCAAGCGACACAAGATAGAACGGCAAAAGCTCGCGTACGGTCGCCCCGATAGAAGTTCGGGCAATGGTCGCGGATATGAAGAGCGTTGTTCCGACGGGCGGCGTGTAAAGCCCTATCGCCAGATTGATGACCATCATCAGGCCGAGTTGGACAGGGTCCATGCCGATCGCCGTGCCGATGCCGATGAAGAGCGGTCCGAGCAACAGCATGGCGGCGGGCAGATCGAGGATGGTTCCGATCAACAGCATGATGACATTCATGGACAGGATCACCATCCAGGTCTCACCCAGATTCCCGACGATCCATTCCGAAAGAAGCTGCGGGACGCGCTCCAGGGTTAAAATCCACTGGACGACTGAGGATGCCATGATGATCAGGAGAACCGCTCCGGTCATCACGGCGGTGCCGATCATGGCCTTCAAGATCACGTTGAAGGTGAGATCCCGGTAGATCAGACCGCTAACCGCAAGCCCGTAAGCAACGGCCATGACGCTCACCTCCGTGGGCGTCGCGATCCCGAAACGGAGCGTGCCGATCACGAAGACCGGCATGAGCAGCGCCGGCAAAGCTCCACCGGCCTGCGCGCGCCAGGCCTTGAATCCGCCCTCGGCAGGTGATGCTGGCATCCCGCGAAGGACCGCGGAAAGCCAGCAGGCCGATAAGAGGCCCGCTCCCAGCATAAGCCCTGGAATAACGCCGGCAACGAACAGATCGACAATCGAGGTGGAGGTCACAAGCCCGTAAAGAATGAGCGGGATCGAAGGCGGGATCAGCAGCGACACGGTCGAGGACGAGGCGTTGACCGCCGCTGCGAAGGCGGGCGGGTAGCCCTCGCGTTTCTGCACCGGGATCAGCGCGGTTCCAAGCGCCGTCGCATCGGCCACAGCCGAGCCCGAAACGCCGCCGAACATCACCGAGCCGATGATCGACACTTGACCCATGCCGCCGCGAAAGCGCCCGACGACCATTTTGGCGAAGCCGACGAGATAATCGCCGAATTTGCCGGACATCATGAGATTGCCCGCGAGAATGAAGAATGGGATCGCCAGCATCGGGAAGCTCTGCGTGGGTGCGTAGAGCCGCTGCGCCATCACCGCGAGCGGCCTTCCCTCCACCATCAGCGCCACCGCAGCGCCGCCCAAAAGCGCAAAGGCCACCGGAACAGACAGGATCAAAAGACCGGCGAAGACCCACGCGACGACGACCGACATCAACTGAGACTCCGGTCCAATCCATCTTTCAGATAGTCGTCGCCGGCCATGAGCCGCATCGCATCGATCGCACTCACAAGAGCAACGGCCACGAACGCGTAGACAAGCGAGGACATGCCCCAGATCTGCGGGATGCCGGTCTCGGCAAGGCGCATGAACTGCGCGGCCTTAAGTGTCGGCATGGACGTCCAGACAACCACTGCGCAAATCGCGACCGTGGCCGCATAAACGCAAACGCCGACGAGCCGCCGTGCGCCCGGCGGCAACAAGCCCGCAAGAAGTGCGATCTGGATGTTCCGCCCGAGCACCGCGGCAATCACGATGGCCGAGGCGACGGCCCAGGGAAACAGAATCGACGGAATCTCATAGGCCCAAGCGATTCCCTCGTTGAAAGCGTAGCGCAAAACGACATTCACAAAGAGCGCCGCGAACAGGGCGGACAGAACCGCGATGAAGATCGCAACGGCGCTCCAATAGATCGCAGCCATTGTCAGATGGGTGAAAGAAAGGAAGGGGCGCAAGCGCCCCTGCCGGTCCTCGCCTTCGCCGTTCACGGATCAGTTGCCGCGCAGCATGTTGACGATATCCCCAAAGGTCTCCGAATACCTGTCATGAACAGGCGCAGTCGCTTCTGCGAATGCAGACTGATCGACATCCATGAACTTTGCGCCTTCCGCTTCCATTCTGGCACGAAGCGAAACGTTGTCCAGATGGCTGCGTCCGCGCTGGTACCACCCCGCCTGCTCGACAGCCGAGGCAATGCAGGCCTGGTCCTCTTCGGACAACCCGTTCCACCATCCAAGCCCTGCTACCACGGGTGTGGACTCGTATTTGTGCCCGGTCATCGTGATGTAAGGCGTGATCTCATGCAGCTTCGCCGAATAGATATTGGTCAGCGGGTTCTCTTGTCCCTCAAACGCACCCGAACGCAGGGCAGTCGGAAGTTCCGACCAGGCGAGCGGGGCCGGGTTCGCGCCCATCTCCTCGAACAGGGCAATCGTTACCTCATCCGGGGGCGTGCGGATCTTCATGCCCTCGAGGTCCGCCGGGGTTGCGATATGCTTGCTTACATGCGTCACGTTCCGGATACCGTTGTCCCAGAAACCCACCACTTTCAGACCGGTGGCCTGCGCCTTCTCGTCGATCAGATCGCCAACCTCGCCGTCAAGCGCCTTCCAAGCCTCAGGCAGGCTGGAGAACAAGAAAGGCAGGCCAAGCATGCCCACCTCCGGCACGATCTGACTCATCGCACCCTGACTGTTGGCGGTCATCTGGATCACGCCGGACTGCGCAGAAATCAGCATCTCGGCGTCGTCGCCCATCGTGGCCGAGGGTGCGACATTGACCGTCATCGCCGAACAGGATGCGACCAAATCCGCAAACATATTCGCCGCATCGTAGCGCGGATTGCCCATATTCGCCCCGTGCGCAAAGATGATGTCTTGCGCGGCTGACGCGGTAGGCACGGCGAATATGACCGCAATGGCGGTAGCCTGAAGCAGTTTCTTCATTATCTTCCTCCCTATTTCATTGGTATCAATGGATCAGCGATCCACCATTCACATCGACCTCCGACCCCGTCACATAGGCGGACAGACCGGAGGCGAGGAACAAACAGCAGCCCGCGACATCTGAAGCTTCCCCGGCGCGCCCCATCGGAATGCCCGCAAGGATCGTTTCCTGCATGTCGTCCGTCAGCTTGCCGGCCGTGATGTCGGTCGCGATAAAACCGGGGCACACGGCGTTGCAGCGCACGCCGTCGGGCGCAAGTTCCCGCGCCATTGCCTTCGTCAGACCGAGTATCCCGGCCTTTGCCGCGGAATAGTGCGGCCCACCGAAAATTCCGCCGCCACGCTGGGCCGAAACCGAGGAGATGTTCACGATGCTCCCGGTCTTGCGCGCGCGCATAGCCGGTATCACGGCCTGGCTCATATAGAGCGTGCCACGCAGATTCACATCGAGCACGGCGTCGTAATTGCCGGGTGCAATGTCCATGATCTTGAGCGGCTGCGTGATACCGGCATTGTTGACGAGAATATCGATCCCGTCCCAACGGCTTCGAACGGTCTCGATGGCCGCTTCGCAATCCGCTTTGTCCGTGACATCGCAGGCAAGACCCATATGCCCGCCGCCGAGGTCCTTTGCCGCATTGGCAGCCGCATTGGCATCGAGATCGAGGACCGCCACCTTCGCACCATGTTGAGCAAAAAGCTGTGCGGTCGCCTTACCCAGCCCACGGGGTGACGCCGCCCCAGTCACAATCGCAACACACCCATCCAAGAGTTTCACAACACCCCCTCAAAGCCAGGATTTCACAGCAGCCGTAACGGCATCGACCGAAAGACCGTATTGGTCGTGCAGGGTGGGAAGCGCACCGGCATCGAGAAACGCATCGGGTAGAGCGATCTGCCGGAAAGGCACATGCACGCCGTCGCGCATCAGGCAGGCTGCGACGGCTTCGCCCAGCCCGCCGGAGATCGAATGATTTTCCGCAGTGACTACAAGCCGTCCGCCCTTTGAAGCCTCCGCGGCAAGCGTTTGTATATCGAGCGGCTTGATGGTCGGCACGTGCAGCACCGCGCAATCGACGCCATCGGCCGCAAGGCGCTCCGCGGCATCGAGCACCCGCATGGTCATGAAACCGGTTGAGATGAAAAGGACATCCTTGCCGCCCCGGATCTCCTGGGCCTTGCCGATCTCGAACGCGTAGCCGTAACGGCTAAGCACATCCGGGACCTTGCCGCGCAGAAGCCGCATATAGACCGGACCGGGATGGTCGGCGATGGCGGGCACCGCTTGCGCGATCTCCGTTGCGTCGCAAGGATCGATAATGGTGAGGTTCGGCATCCCGCGGAAAATCGCAAGGTCTTCCGTCGCCTGATGGCTCGGCCCGTAGCCC
>JAKSCL010000152.1 GCA_022360615.1 Hyphomicrobiales bacterium | reverse complement strand
TTTTCGAAAAGCCAGTGAACATGCACCGTGGGACCACCATGGCCGGGATCGTCACCGATGAATCGAAAAACGATCCCTCGCGCGGCTTTGTCGGCGGCTATGAGATGGAGACGCTCTCGCTCGGCCTGCCCTTCATGGCGGCGTTCCTCGATCCGGGAGCCTGGGGACGCTCCTTCACCTCTGCCCTCGACATGTACGACCATATGGCCGGTATGTGGCTTGTGGGCGAGGATATGCCCCAGGAGAAGAACGCCATCACGCTCCATCCGGCCGAGAAGGACCAGTACGGGCTGCCTGTTCCCAATGTCCATTTCGACGACCACGAAAACGACATCGCCATGCGCAATCACGCCTACGCGCAAGGTGCAGCCATCTACGATGCCGTGGGCGCGACGCGGACCTTCCCGACCCCGCCCTATCCCTCGACGCATAATCTGGGCACCAACCGGATGTCGGGGAACGCCCGCGACGGCGTCGTCAACGAATGGGGCCAGACACACGACATCGCGAACCTTTTCGTCTCCGATGGAAGCGTCTTCACCACGGGCGCGGCGGAGAACCCGACGCTCACCATCGTCGCGCTCGCATTGAGGCAAGCGGACCATATCGCCGGCAAAATGGCGAAAGGCGAGCTTTAAAGCCCAGCGCGACCTCTCGGGTCCCGGCGCAAGCCGGGCCGCCCCTTCCCTCCAGTTCCGGACGGAACCCATCATGCTCTTTCTTCTCGATTTCAAAGTGGAATACAGCGCGGCAATGAGCCAGCAAGACCTCTTCAAGATCTGGTCCGGGGAAGCCGATGCCGCGCTCGGTGCAAAGGATGCGGGTGTCGTCGTCGATTTGTGGAAATGCGTCGGTTCGCGCCGGGTGGTTGCCGTCGTCGATGTCGATTCCCACGACACGCTCGATCAGATCGCTCTCGACCTGCCGATCATGCGCGACATGGGTCAGCACGTGCACATCACGGTGACGCCGCTTCGCCGCTATGAGGACTTCGCCTCAGACGTGAAAGAGCGGTTGAAGTAGCACGCCAATGGCCCTTAGCAGGCCTCTCGAGGAACCTCGCCCGGACCGATTGTCCGGGCTTTTTCTGCAGATCGAGGCATGAGATTCTTTGGCGGAACGGCCACCGGTTTCCGTCGGGAGTTGCAATGATCAGGGGCTGAGAGTGGTTGAGCGTTTCAAAGACAATACAAACGCCCAACCGCGCGGCGCAAAGCCGCAAAGCGTCACGCGGCTGCAACCCGCTGAAGGAAGGTATCGACATCGGAACGCAGCGCATCGGCGCGTACCGCAACGTTGTCGCATGCCTGGAGAACCTCCGCCGAAGACTGTTCCGTCTTGTCCGCCGCACCGCGAACGCCCTCCACATTGGCGGTCACGTCCCTGGTCCCGTCGGCGGCAAGCTGCGCGTTCCGGCTGATTTCAGAGGTTGCAGCGCCTTGTTCTTCAACGGCAGCGGCAATCGCTGTGGTGGTCTCGTTGACGTCTTCCATGACCTTGGCGATCTCCTCAATCGCCACCACCGCCTCGCCTGTCGAATTCTGAATGCCGGAGATCTGGGAGGATATCTCCTCGGTCGCTTTGGCGGTCTGGCTGGCCAGTTCCTTCACCTCTGCCGCCACCACGGCAAAACCCTTTCCAGCCTCACCGGCACGCGCTGCTTCGATGGTCGCGTTGAGTGCGAGCAGATTTGTCTGCTCGGCGATATCGGAGATAAGCTTGACCACATCGCCGATCCTTTGCGCCGCCTCGGCAAGGCTTGCGATCTTTTCATTGGTGTCGGACGCCATCGTCGTGGCCGTCGAAACCGTTTCGGTCGTTTGAGCCACGCGTTCGGAAATCTCAGTGATTGACGCGGACAATTCTTCAGCGGCGGCAGCCACGGTCTGGACATTTGACGATGCGACATCTGAAGCATTTGCCGCATTTCCGGATTGGCCGGCCGTTTCCCGTGCGAGTTGCGACAACGCCTGGCCTGCGGTCCGCATCATGCCGGCATTCTCGCCCACATCGTCGAGAACGGAGCGCGACGAGACCCGGAAATGTTCAACCAGCTCATCGACTGTACGCTGACGCAGTTCACGCGCTGAGTTATCCGCACGGGCACGTTCTTCCAACTCGGCCCGCTCCCTGAGGCCATCGCGGAAGCCCTGCAAGGCTTTAGCCATTGTCCCGATTTCGTCAGATCTCTCAGCATCGGGAATATCGACGTCGAGCGCACCTTCCGATAGCGAGCGCATCGCGCCGGTCATGACTCCAAGGGGTGCTGTCACCGAACGCGTAACGGCAACAATGACACCCGAAAGGGCGATCAGTCCGAGGACGGTTGCGAGCACCGCCGATATGACGCGCGCCCGGAACTCGGCGGCCAAATCGTCAATGTAAAGGCCTGTGCCGATAATCCAGCCCCATGGCGCAAAGCCCTTCACGAAGGAAAGCTTTTCCACCGGAACGTCGGACCCAGCTTTTGGCCAGAGATATCCAACGAAACCCTGGCCGTTTGCCTCCACGGCCTGAACGAAAGCGCGAAACAGATGCTTGCCGTTCGGGTCTTGCAAATCAAACAGGTTCTTGCCTTCAAGATCAGGTTTGATGGGATGCATGACCATTTTGTGGTCCATGTCGGAGATGAAAATGTATTCGTTGCCCCGGTAACGCATGCCGCGCAGCACGTCTGCGGCCATCTGCCTCGCCTCATTCTGCGTGATCTCGCCAGCGGCCGCGCGCGCATGCGCCGTCTCGACCACGGTGTAGAACGAGTCGACAAGACTCTGAAGTTCCGCCTGACGCTGCAAAAGCATACCATCGCGTTCCCGCATGAGCTGCCAGCCCATCAAACCTGCGATACCAAACGCAACAACAGCCGTGATCGCCAGCAAGCGCGTCCGGATCGACCCTGCGCCTAATCTCTTCAGCATGGATAGCCCCCAACATCTCCTAAGGTCGTCGTCCCATCAGCAATAAACGCAGAAGTTGTTAACGCCGGCTTTAGCAAGCAATTACTTGTTTGAGTGTAGGTATTGAACCGGACATATCAAAAGCTGGGCGGCTCGACACATACGTCATGCTCGGCTACGGATTGCTGGAACACACCCACTGCATTCCCAATCAAAAAGCATTTGAGGAAACGTCCGTGACGACACATTCGCTCCTGTTGCTCCCTGGTGATGGAATCGGCCCCGAAGTGATGGCCGAGACGAAAAAGCTCATCGGCTGGTTCAACGAAAACGGGTCCGTTCGCTTTGAGACCGACGAGGATCTGGTTGGCGGGATCGCCTACGACACCCACGGCAAGCCGGTTAGCGAAGCCACAATGGAAAAGGCACTCGCCACGGATGCTGTTCTGCTCGGTGCGGTCGGCGGACCGAAATGGGATAACGCCGGCTATGACGTCCGCCCCGAAGCTGGTCTTTTGCGCCTGCGTAAGGATATGGAGCTTTTCGCCAATCTCAGACCAGCCATCTGCTATCCGGCGCTCGCCGACGGCTCATCCTTGAAAAAAGAAGTTATTGAAGGCCTTGATATTCTGATCATTCGCGAACTCACCGGCGGGGTCTATTTTGGCGAGCCGAAAACGATCGAAGATCTCGGCAACGGCCAGCAACGCGCCATCGACACCCAAGTGTACGACACTTATGAGGTGGAGCGGATTGCCCGCATCGCCTTCGACCTTGCCCGCACACGCGGCAACAAGGTTACCTCGATGGAAAAACGCAACGTCATGAAGACGGGCGTTTTCTGGAACGAAATCGTCACGCAAATCCATGAAAAGGAATATGCCGACGTAGAGCTTGAGCACGTTCTCGCGGATGCAGGGGGCATGCAGCTGGTGCGCTGGCCGAAGCAATTCGATGTGATCGTGACCGACAACCTCTTTGGCGACATGCTGTCCGACATCGCCGCCATGCTCACGGGTTCGCTCGGCATGCTGCCATCGGCCTCGCTCGGCGCGCCGGACCCGAAAACGAAACGCCGCAAAGCCATGTATGAGCCGGTCCACGGCTCGGCCCCCGACATCGCTGGCCAGGGCATCGCTAATCCGATCGCCATGATCGGCTCGTTCGGGATGGCGCTCCGCTACTCATTCAACATGCTCAAAGAGGCCGATCTGGTGGAAAAGGCCATTGCCGCGACACTCGATAAGGGCCTCCGCACGCCAGACATCATGGCCGACGGCATGACCAGGATCGGCACGTCCGAAATGGGCGATGCGATCGTCGCCGAAGTTGCGGCTCTTGCTGCGGCCTAATCGCGCACGGTTGTGGGCGGGCGGTACAAATCCATGAACCGGCCGTCCAGGCGGTTCTTCCAAAGCATCATCGACCTGCCCTGCCACCAGAACGCCCCCCAAAGGGCGAGTGCCGTGCCGTCGCCGAGATTGATGATCGACAGATAGCGGCTCTGCGGCTCGTAGGACATGAGCGTTTCGCCATCGGCGGCCGCCAAAAGGTTTGCTGAGAGAATGGGCGCACCCTTCACGCCGAACACCCCGATCTTCGGTAACATATGGCCTTTTATGTCGGCGCAATCGCCCGCGGCAAAAACGGCTGGATCGCCAACCGATTGAAAACACGTATTGACGGTAAGCCCGCGCGCCGGATCAAAAGGCAGGCCCAGCCTGCGGACAAAGGGCTGAACGCCGAGGCCCGTCGCCAGCACCACATGGTCTGTCGGCCAGCACCAGCCGTCCTCCGCAATGACTGCGTCGCTTGAGACCTCCATGACCTTACGGTTGAGATGAACGACAACACCGCGCGTCTCCAAGAAACGGTGGGCGAGGTTTGCGGCGCCGCGCGGGGCATCCATCAGCAAACGCTCATCGGCGGAAACAAGCACGACCTCCGTTTCCATACCGTGCCGTTCGCCAAGCGCTTTTAGGTTCGCGGCAATCTCGACCCCCGTTGCACCACCGCCGATCACGCAAATCGCAACCGTTTGGCCGGGCGCATCAATCCGCGCCCAAAAGCTTTCAAGACGCCGCCGTAACCGCCACAAGGTCGAGACAGGTTTTGCCGGCCAGACAAGCGCACTCCCGGCCACGGAAAAGGGCGCCTCCACGGCGGAACCAACATTCAGTGATAAGATATCGTAGCCACGGGTCGAACCGTTGGCGAGACGCACTTTGCGC
>JAKSCL010000264.1 GCA_022360615.1 Hyphomicrobiales bacterium | reverse complement strand
TCAACCGCCCCGTCTCGGCCTGGATCGGATCGATCTCTAGCTTCTTCTTGTTCTTGGCGCCGCGCTTCTCGGCTTCAATCGTGCGATAGCCAATCGGCGGCAGCGCGCCGTTCCAGAAGCCCTGGCGGGCATTCTCCTTCATGGCGCGCAAGACATGCTTGGCGTTCTCCTTCGACTGGTACTCGTCGAACAGCGCCATGATCTGGCGGATCATGTTGCTCATCGGATCGTCGCCGAGGTCCTGGGTGATGGAAACGAGCCGGACATCGGCCTTGGCGAGCTTGCGGACGTAGAACTCGAGCTGGAACTGATCGCGGAAGAAGCGCGAGAACGAGTGGACCAGAACCACGTCGAAGGGCGAGCCGCCGTGCAGCGCCGCGTCCATCATGCGCTGGAACTCAGGCCGCTTGTCATCGGTCGCCGACTGACCCGGTTCGACATACTCCGCGACGATCCGCCAGCCCTTGGCTTCGCAGTGGCGCTCCGCCTGCCGGCGCTGGTCCGGGATGGACAGATCGTGCTCGGCCTGCCGGTTCGTCGACACGCGCAGGTAAAGCGCGGCGCGTGTGGTGGGGCTATCAGGCGCAGCCTCCGTCGAGTGAGAGGCTGCGTCGGTCATGGCGTGGTCCTCGAATTAGGGTAGCGGGCCGAACAGCTCGTCCAGGACATCGCCGAAATAGGAATCGACGATCCGGACTTCGGTCTCGGTGATCGGCACCACCTCTGGCCAATCGTCCGTGATCGTGATCGGTTTTTGCGCGCGACGCCGCTTACCGAATAGCGTAACCGGGCGGAGATAGTCGTAGAGATCGGACGGCACGGCCCCCATAGCCTGGGGCCGGCCGATCGGTTTGCGGCGATGGGGCTTGAACTGCGCCATGCCGCCATAATCGGCGTGGATGGTACGCGGCGGAACCAACCATATGTGCGCCAGGGCGCGATGCGTAGTCTGGCGCATGAAGACAGGGCCACGGCGAGTACAGGCTGCGATGGCGCGCCGACGGCGATCATCAGGCCGCCGACGACAAGGGCTTGGCCCGCTCGATCCGTGCCTGTTCCTTGGGATCGTGCATCGCCTCCCAAAGCTCACTGCGACGCTGGACGTTAAGCCAGAAATCAGGGCTGTTGCCAAAAACACGCGCCAGGATCAGTGCGGTGGCCGCCGTCACATTGCGCCGGTCGTTGCACAGTTCGTTGACGTGCTTCCTCTGGACGCCCATCGCTTCGGCGAGCGCGCCTTGTGTCAGACCCATGGGCTTCATGAACTCCTCGACGAGTATCTCCGACACCGGGGCCGGCTTGCGCTTGGTCATCAACATCACTTCACCTCATCGATGGCTATGGTCGTCGAGATAGACGCCGCTGGCCTCGCCCTTGCCGCCATCCCAGGCGAAG
>JAKSCL010000263.1 GCA_022360615.1 Hyphomicrobiales bacterium | reverse complement strand
GTGCAAAGGCGGGCCGGTCCTGAGCGGTTGCCGTACCGGCAAACGCCACGCCAAGCGCCGCTGTCAGAACCGCAAGCCGCAATACCTGGACGATAGGGCCGCGCGTGCAAAGCATTACAAGGACTCCAGGAAACGGACAAGGGCATCGCGCTCGTGCGGTTCCATATCAACCACTTTATCCCGCGCCGCCTCGGCCTCGCCGCCATGCCAAAGGATCGCTTCGAGCAAGTTCCGCGCACGGCCGTCGTGCAGAAAGTAGGTGTGGACGTTGACGGTTTCGGTCAGGCCAATGCCCCAGAGCGGTGCGGTGCGCCATTCGCGGCCAGAAGCATCCCCGACCGGCCGGTTGTCGGCAAGCCCCTCCCCCATGTCGTGGAGAAGCATGTCGGTATAAGGCCAGATCAGTTGGAAACGGTGCTCCGGCTGGGCTGCGTCGCGGCTGGTGACGAATTTCGGTTGATGGCAGGCCGCGCAGCCCGTCTCATAGAAAAGCTTCTTTCCGGCCAGCACGCCCGGGTCGTCCACATCGCGGCGGGCGGGCACGGCTAGGTTCTGCGAATAAAAGACAACCAGATCGAGGACGGGGTCGGGCGCCTCGGTGTCGCCCAGCCGCGCTTGCACGCCAGTGGGCATTTCACGGCATGCTGTCTGATTGGCGGTACATTCGCCATAAGGGTCGGGCGCGCCCGGATTTGAAATGCCGATATCGCCGCTAAAAGCGCCGGCGGACTGCGCGTGCACGGTGGGGTTCGATGCCTTCCAGCCGAACCGGCCAAGCACGATGTCCCCGGTCTCGGGCTCGCGCACAAAACTCGGGCGGCCCGAGATACCATCCTGATCGGCATCGTCCGGGTCGGCGAGAGCGAGAATGTCGCCGGGATGGATGGCTTCAAGCAATCCCAACCCAATCATCTGCGGCGCCACCCTTGGCGACAGCATCACATTGGGGTGCATCGGCCCGAAGCCAAGGTCTGCGACCGAATAGGTGGGCTTGCGAAGCGTCACCGTTTCGCCGCCGTTTAGTTCGACGGGGACATCTTCATATTCGATCACCATGCGCCCTTCGGAAGGAAG
>JAKSCL010000262.1 GCA_022360615.1 Hyphomicrobiales bacterium | reverse complement strand
CGGTCGCGGCGTTGGCGACGCGCGGCATCCGCTATCGGGGCGTGCTTTATGCAGGATTGATGATGACGGCATTAGGTCCGAAGCTGATTGAGTACAATGTCCGCTTCGGCGACCCTGAATGCCAGGTCTTGATGATGCGGCTGAAGGACGACCTCCTGCTCCTCATGAAGGCGGCCTGCGACGGCGTCCTCGCGACCATGAGCGCACGTTGGTACGACGAGGTGGCTCTGACCGTCGTGCTCGCCGCACAAGGCTATCCGGGCGACTACGAGAAAGGATCGGTGATCGGGAATCTCGCCGCCATCGAAGCCCTTGAGGACATTCAGGTCTTCCATGCGGGAACCACTGAATGCGGTGGCAACATCGTGGCCAACGGCGGACGGGTCCTCAATATCACAACGCTTGGAAACTCTGTCTACGAAGCCCAGCAACGCGCTTACACGGCCATTGACCAAATCGACTGGCCTGAGGGTTTTTGCCGCCGCGATATCGGCTGGCGCGCGATTGGATAAAAAGCGCCGCCTGGTTCAGAAAGCTTCAATTTTCTCAATACGATTAACGATATTCATTCGTTTTTTGGATGTGCTAGCACTGCCAGAACAATCGCACTTGAGGAAACCGAAGGGCCTTCTTTGGGAAGGCGATAAAAGGCGCATAGCATGAGCACCGAAAACCATGATTTCTTTCCCGGTTTCGAAAGTCATATGATCGATACCGAGGGCGCATCGATTTTCTGCCGCAAGGGCGGATCGGGGCCGGCTCTGGCGCTTCTCCACGGCTACCCCGAGACCCATGTCATGTGGCACCGCGTAGCGCCTGCTCTGGCGGAGCATTTCACCCTCGTCATTCCCGATCTGAGAGGCTATGGCGGCTCGTCCTGCCCGGTGAACGATACAGAGAACTATATCTATTCCAAGCGTGCCATGGGCCGTGACGTTCTTGAGGTCATGGAGGCCTTCGGATTCGACCAGTTCCGGATCGCCGGCCATGACCGTGGCGGACGCGTCGCCTACCGCATGGCTATCGATGTGCCCGAACACATCGTTCGCATTGCCGTCCTCGACATCATACCGACCTACCATATGTGGATCGGGATCAGCCGCGAAAGCGCATTGAAGACCTACCACTGGCAGTTTCTGGCGCAGCCCGAACCCTTGCCGGAAAAGCTGATTGCTGCTGCACCCGGTTATTATCTCGAACACACCATCGCAAGCTGGACAAAGGCGAAGGATCTTTCCGCCTTTGACCCCCGTGCCATTGCTGCCTACCGCGAAAGCTTTTCCAGGCCTTCCTATGTGAACGCCGCATGCAACGACTATCGAGCCGGCGCGACCTATGACTTTCTCACCGACAGCGCCGATATGGACGAAGGCATGCGGATCAAAGCCCCTCTTCTTGCCCTTTGGGGATCGGCGGGAATCCCTGCCGACGAGTCGGAAAGCCCGCTTGTTCTTTGGAACCAGTGGGCTGAAAACGCGGAAGGTGGCGCCGTCGATTCCGGCCACTTCGTTTGCGAAGAAAACCCCGAAGCGACACTCGACATGCTCCTGCCATTCCTAAAGCGGTGAAACGCGCGGCCGGTCGGCACATCTGATGGAACCCGCCACCTAGAGCGCCCGCCGTTTGTTCAGGATCGTCCGGCCGCTCTATCTTTCTATTTTCGCATCGTTTTTCGCGCAAAACCGGTGCCACCCCCGGATCGAGTCCCCCTTAGCTATTTGGGGGCATGCTTTTGCGCACGATGCTTTAAGCTTCGGACTTGCGAACAACAGCCTCACCGCGCCAGACTGCCCGAGAAGCCTGTAAGGGGATGCGTCATGTCCGAAGCCCGCCTTGAGAGTGTCACGCCCGAAGCCGCGCCCGCCTTTCCGCCTGGCATCGCTTATATGAATGGCCGTTTCATGCCCATGGAGGACGCGAAAATCTCCGTCCTCGATTGGGGCTTCTTGCGCTCCGATGCGACCTACGACGTCGTGCATGTCTGGAAGGGCCGGTTTTTCCGGCTCGACAAGCATCTCGACCGATTCATACGCTCGGTGGAGAAAATCCGGCTCGCCTTGCCGGTCTCGCGCGAAGAACTAACCCGCATTCTGGCCGAATGCGTTGAGCGTTCAGGCCATGAGGACGCTTATGTGGAGATGATCGTCACGCGCGGCGTTTCACCCACCTTCTCCCGCGATCCGCGCGACGCGGTGAACAAACTCATCTGCTTCGCCATCCCCTTTGGTTGGATTCTTAGGCCTGAGGAGCGCGAGGACGGGCTTCATATCGCCATCTCGGATATCACCCGCATCCCGCCTCATTCCGTCGACCCGACGGTTAAGAACTACCATTGGCTCGACCTCGTCATGGGGATGTATGAGGCCTATGAGCGCGGCGCGCGCACCGCGCTTTTGAAAGACGATGAAGGCCATGTCACGGAAGGCCCCGGTTTCAACATCTTCGCGGTCAAAGAAGGCAAGGTCACAACGCCGGACAGGGGCGTCCTTGAAGGCATCACGCGGCAGACGGCGATTGACCTGTGCGGCGAACTCGGGTTTCCGCTGAGCGAGGAGCCCGTGAGCGCCGATGCGTTGCGCATGGCCGATGAAGTTTTCGCGACCTCAACGGCAGGCGGCATCATGCCGGTCACCACGTTGGACGGCCAGCCCGTCGCCTCCGGCAAAGCGGGTCCCGTCACTCGCCAGCTGATTGATCTTTACTGGAAAAAACATGACGAACCCGGCTGGTCCGTTTCGGTGGAAGAGGTGCTTCGTCAAGCGGTATAGGACCGTCTTTTCCCTCTCTTCGACCAAGGTAGAGGATCAGAGAAGAGCGCTTTCGCGATATTTATTTCTATAATTCTAGAATAATCGTTGACACGCGGCAAACTTGGCCCAATTCTAGGGGTATGGAGAACGGTCAGCACAATGTCGACGACATGGCAGCCGCGCTCGAGGCGCTCGGCAATCCGACACGTCTGCGCATCTTCCGCCTGTTGGTCCGCGCCGGCGATCCGGGTCTTTCCGTCGGGCAGATTCAAGACCGGTTGGACATGGCCGCCTCCACGCTCTCGCACCATCTCTCAAAGCTCAAAATGGTCCGGCTTGTCGCCCAGGAACGGCGCGGCACCACCCTCATCTGCCGGGCCAATTACGACGCCATGCGCGGACTTGTGAATTTCCTTGTCGCCGAATGCTGCACAGACGCGGCTTGCATCACTCCGGAAGAAGAGGACGCCGCCTGATGCGACAGACAGCCTGCGCCCCCGATTGCTGTGCGCCATCTTCTTGCGACCTGAATTTCGATCCTCCTAGAAATATAGGAAAAATCATCGCCTTTCCGGCGATGCCGAAGCGGCCGGCCGTGAAAACGGATGTGGCCACTTCCTCGCAACCGGCGGATCCCGCCCCCGAAGCGCAAACCTTGTTTGAAGCGCTCCGGCAATGGCGGCGCGCGCGGGCGGGCGTCGGTACGCTCAGGACCATGGATCAAGCCCACCTCAAAGATATCGGGCTTTCGCGGCTCGATCTTGAAGAGGTCCGTGCGCCGTCGCTCGCCAGCGTGCTGACACGCTTCGCTATGAGCGCCCTTTATCGCGCCATCCATCGGAAACGACACGCCGGCAACACGGACAAGAAGAATGCCCAGTGACATCACAACGGAAGCGCCGCGCCGCTTCGATCCTACGCGTTTCCTGAAGAAACCGGATTTCGCGGTCATGGCACTCCTCGCGCTACCGTTGGGCGTCGCGCTCCTTTTGCCTGGCCAATTGCCGAAGAGCGCGACCTTTGTCGCGGACGCGCTTTTCTGGATCCTGCCCTTCTTCGTTCTCTCCATCGCCATGGCGGCTTATGCCGAAGCGACGGGCGCGGACGGTTTGATCAAAGGCGCCTTTGAGGGCCGAGCCGGGCGGGCGACCATTCTCGCCGCCCTTGCCGGGGCACTCTCGCCGTTCTGCTCCTGCGGCGTCATTCCGATGATTGCCGCCCTAATGCGTATGGGCGTGCCGCTTGCGCCCATCATGGCGTTCTGGCTCGCCTCGCCCTTGATGGACCCGACCATGTTTATGATTACGGCCGGTCTGCTTGGACCCGAATTCGCCGCCTACAAGACCTTTGCCGCCTTCGGTACGGGGCTTATCGGTGGCTTTGGCGTTATCGCGCTTGGCAACCGCGCGGCCTTTGCCGAACCCTTGCGGGTAGCGCAAGCAGGTTCGTGCTGTTCGACGAAAAAGGGCGGGGCCGCACCGATCGCCTGGCGCTTCTGGCAGGAGCCGGAGCGTGTCTCGGCATTCAAGAAAAATGCCGTTGGCAATACGTTCTTTCTCGGCAAATGGCTGCTTCTCGCCTTTTTCATCGAGAGCCTGATGGTTTCCTATGTGCCAGCAGACATGGTGGCGCAGCTTGTGGGCGGCGGCGACGTGCTCACGATTGCGCTCGCCGCTTTCATCGGCATGCCCGCTTATCTGAACGGCTATGCGGCGCTCCCCCTCATATCCGGCCTTATCGAGCAGGGCATGAACCCGGCGGCCGGTATGGCCTTCCTGCTTGGCGGGGGCGTTACCTCAATTCCCGCAATGATCGCGGTCTTTGCACTCGCAAAACGCCAGGTGTTCGCCGCTTATCTCGTCTTCGCACTCACCAGCGCCATTCTCTTCGGGCTTGGCTACACGCTCTTTGCTTAGGGCTCACCGCCGCGCCTTGAAGAACTCTTTAAGTAAATCGGCGGCGGGGCGCTCCATGATGCCGCCATAGACCTCCGGCGCATGATGGCAGGTGGGGCTCTGAAAGAACCGTGGTCCGTTATCGACCGCCCCGCTCTTTTCGTCCTCGGCGCCGTAGTAGAGACGGCGGATGCGGGCAAAGGAGATGGCGGCGGCGCACATGGCGCAGGGCTCAAGCGTCACGTAAAGATCGCACCCCGTGAGCCGTTCCGAGCCGAGCAGCTGACACGCAGCGCGGATGGCGAGAAGCTCTGCGTGGGCGGTGGGGTCCTTGTCCTCGATGGTGCGGTTGCCGGCGTGGGCGATCACCGCGCCGTTCTTGACGATGACAGCCCCAATGGGCACCTCGCCCCGGTCGGCGGCCGCCTTCGCTTCGTCAAGCGCCATCGCCATGGGATGGGAGGCATGTCCGTGGTTTCCGTCTGCCATACCGTCTGGTATCACCCGGCCATGACGAAGGCGACCGGCGAACCCGCAAAGACGACCGAGAAAAGCGAACGCATTGCGAAAGTGATGGCGCGCGCGGGGTTGTGTTCGCGTCGCGAGGCCGAAGCGTGGATTGCCGATGGCCGCGTTTCGGTGAACGGCAAGAAGCTGCTCACGCCTGCTGTCACCGTCACACCGAAGGACAAAATCTTTGTCGACGGCCAGCCCTTGCCGGTGAACGAGCCGACGCGGCTGTGGCTTTACCACAAACCGAAGGGGCTCGTGACGACAGCACGCGATCCCGAAGGCCGGCCGACCGTCTTCGACCGGCTTCCGCCCACTCTCCCACGCGTCATTTCGGTCGGGCGGCTCGATATCAATACGGAAGGGCTGTTGCTGCTCACCAATGATGGCGGGCTCGCACGCGTCCTCGAACTGCCCGCAACGGGATGGCTGAGGCGTTACCGTGTGCGGGCGCATGGCGCGGTCGACGATGCAGCCCTTGAGCCGCTGCGCGCGGGGCTTAAGGCCGATGGCGTCCAGTACGGTCCCGTTGAAGCGACGCTCGACCGCTCTCAGGGCAAGAATGTGTGGCTGACCTTGGGCCTGCGCGAAGGCAAGAACCGCGAGGTGAAGAACCTCCTCTTAGCACTTGGACTGGAGGTGAACCGGCTCATCCGGATTTCCTACGGGCCGTTTCAGATGGGCGATCTAACGCCAGGTGCCGTGAAAGAGGTGAAGCCGAAAATCCTGAAAGACCAGCTTGGCGCGAAGCTCGCCAAAGAAGCGGGCTGCACCTTCCCGCCACCGACACGCGAGGCAGGCCGCCAACAAAAGGAGGGCGCTCCGGCGGCGAAACGCCGGGCGCCGTCTACGCCCAAGAAAAAGCCCCATGCGCATCGTCGCCGGGCGGTTTAAGGGCACGGCGCTGGCCAGCCCGAAAAGCCAGGCGATCCGACCGACGAGCGACAGGACGCGCGAAGCGGTCTTCAACATTCTCGCGCATGGCTTTAAGCGCGATGTTGTCGAAGGCGCGCGCGTTCTCGACCTCTTCGCGGGGTCCGGCGCGCTCGGCCTTGAAGCCCTGTCGCGCGGTGCCGCCTTTTGCGTCTTCGTCGATGAGGGTGCGGAGGCGCGCGGCCTCATCCGCCAGAACATTGAAAAGACGCGCGCCACCGGCATCACCAAGGTGTTCCGGCGCGACGCGGCGAAGCTTGGCGAGGCGGGGCGTATTCAGCCGTTTGATCTCGTCTTTCTCGACCCCCCCTATGGCAAGGGATTGGGCGAGAAGGCGCTCTCCTCCGCGCTGAAAGGCGGCTGGCTGGCGGAGGATGCGCTTCTTGTCCTGGAAGAAGCCGTCGGTGCCGACATTGCCCAGCTTGAGGGTTTTGAAGCGCTCGACCGCCGCACCTTTGGCGACACACAGGTGGTGTTTTTCCAGGCAGCAAACCCGGTCAGCGGAAGATGAGCTTGAAGCCCTTATGGGTCTGCTCGAAGCCGAGTTGCTCATAGAAGCGGTGGGCGTTGGCGCGGCTGGCGCTTGTGGTCAATTGCACAATGCCGGCACCGCAGTTTTTCGCTTCATCGATCGCAAAACGGATAAGCTGCGCGCCTAGGCCTTTGCCGCGCCGGTCAGCGGCAATGCGCACGCTTTCGATCTGAGCCCTTGTGAGCCCCTGGTGGGAGAGGCCGGGGATCATGGTGAGTTGCAAACAACCGATGAGGCGGCCATCCTCCTCCATCATAAAGAGCGTGTTCTCGGGGCTCGCGATCACAGCGGCGAGGGCGTCGCAGTATTTAGGGCGGGCTTCCGCGCTCAAATCCTCGCGCTCGCGGCCAAGCATGTCATCGGCCAAGAGCTGAACGATTTGGTCGAGGTCTCCCGATGCGGCCGGCCGGATGACAACGTTGACGGCGGCTGCTTCCACGCTCGCCATCACCGCCGTCCAAAGAGCTTTTCGATGTCGGCGAGCTTCAATTCCACATAGGTGGGGCGGCCGTGATTGCACTGGCCGGAGCCGGGGGTCGCCTCCATCTCGCGCAAAAGCGCGTTCATCTCCTCGGGCGTGAGGCGGCGGCCGGAGCGCACGGAACCGTGGCAGGCCATGGTCGCGGCGACATGGTCGAGCCGGCTTTTCAAATCCTCGGCCGCTTCGGTCCCTTCATAATGGTCGGCGAGATCGCGCACGAGCGCCTTGATATCGAGCCGCTTCAAAAGCGCCGGCGTCTCTTCGACCGCGACGGCGCCGGGTCCGAAAGAGGCAATGACGAGGCCAAGTTCGGCAAAGTCCGGCGCGTGCTCCAAAAGCCGTTCAGCAGCGCCCGCTCCCAATTCGACGATCTCGGGGATCAGGAGCCGCTGCGAGGCGATGCCGCCTGCATCGCGCGCCGCTTTCAGCCGTTCGTAGACAAGGCGCTCGTGGGCCGCGTGCTGATCGACGATAACGACGCCGTTCTCCGTTTGGGCGATGATGTAATTCTCGTGGAGCTGCGCCCGCGCCGCGCCAAGCGGAAAAGAGGCGTCTGCCGGTTCTTCGACTTCGACGGGACCGGGTGCCTCGTCGCGCGCATCGGCGGAGGGGGCAAAGCCTTCAAACCTTTTTGGCGCATCGGAAAATCCCGAACGCGAAACACGCGGTGCGGCATAGGGCATCCGGGGCTGCCCGATTTCCCCTTCTGTGCCTTGCGGCGGTACGGCCGGTGTCGCGCGCAAAGAGGCAAGCGCCGCGAGCCCGCCCGCGGTCGTTGCCCGATGACCTGATGCTTCAAGCGCCGCTCTCAGCGCGCCCACCACGGCGGAGCGGACCCGTTGCGGGTCGCGAAAGCGTACTTCGGCCTTTTGCGGGTGGACGTTCACGTCCACATCGCGGGGGTCGAGCGCCAGGAACAGGACGGCTGCCGCATGCCGGTCGCGCGGAAGAAAATCGGCATAAGCGCCGCGGATAGCCGATAAAAGAAGCCGGTCGCGCACGGGCCGGTCATTGACGAAGAGATATTGCGCCTGCGTCGTGGGGCGGTGGTCCGTCGGGAGCCCCGCAAGCCCCGTCACCTCGACGCCGTCACGGGAAAACCCGACGGGTACTGAATTTTCCTCAAACTCCGGCCCGACCAGCGCGGCAAGCCGGGGGGAATGGCCGGCGGTATCAAGACCGCAGGCCGCCACGTCGATACGCTTGCGGCCATTCACCGTCAGCGTGAAGGCGATGTCCGGATGGGCCATCGCCGCGCGTTTGACGACATCGGCGACAGCCTGCGCCTCGGCGCGCTCGCTTTTCAGGAATTTCAGGCGTGCCGGGGTTTCGCTGAAAAGCCGGTTGATGGTGATTTCGGTCCCGGTGTTGGACGCGGCGGGCGCGACATCGCCTTTGCGCCCGCCCGAGACCGTCGGCGTCCAACCATTCGCATCCTCTGCCCGGCGCGACACCACCGTCATCTCGGAGACGGCGCAGATGGCGGCCAGTGCCTCGCCCCGAAAGCCGAGGCTCGCAATCCGTTCCAAATCGCCATCGGGCAGTTTCGAGGTGGCGTGACGCTCGACCGCGAGCACCAGATCGGCGGGGCCCATGCCCTTACCGTCATCGGCAACGCGAATGAGGCGGCGGCCACCATCCTCTATGGTGACAGTGATGCGTGCCGCGGCGGCATCGATGGCGTTCTCGACCAATTCCTTCACCGCGCTTGCCGGGCGCTCAATGACCTCGCCTGCGGCAATACGCGAAATCAGAGTGTCGGACAGCGGGCGGATGGCGGATGTCTCCCGCCCCATCCTTCCATCATGCGTTGCGCCTACGGCGGTCATCATTGCGCCATTTCAGCAGCGGCCAGATATTCGCGCGCCAGGACTTTGCCTTCCTCCACGGCTGGCTGGTCGAAGGGATCGACGCCTAGAAGATCACCGGTGATGATGGTCTCCAGGAAGAAGTGCATCATAAGCGCGCCGATCGTCTCCGCATCGATTTTTTCAATGGTCATAACGCGGGTCGGCCTCTTATTGCGGATGAGGGTCTCAGCCGTTGCCCGCTGCATGGCGTCGACGAGATCGCCGATGGCGTGGCCGGCGAATGTCGGCACGCCCGCCGTTGCGGCCAAGCCCTCCGGCACCGCCGGACCGGTGCCCTTGCAAGCGGTCATGATCATGGTGATGAAGCGGTTGTTGGGTCCGCCGAGGAAAAGCTGCTGCTGCGAGTGCTGGTCGACGGGTCCGATAACTCGGATCGGCGACGTACCGTTCCCATCCTTGCCAAGGCTTTCGGCCCAGAGCTGCGCATACCAGGCCGTGAAGCGCTCAAGCCGGTCGGCATAGGCCCAGAGCACCAAATCGCTGAAGCCGCGCTCTTCATAGGCGTAAGCCAACGCCGCGCCGATTGCAGCGGGACCAGGATCCGAAGCCGGGGCTGAGAGCGTCGCTTCAAGCGCTTCGCCCGCCCCTGCCCGGATCGCTCCCGGATCAAGGCCCATGATGGCCGCCGGGATGAGCCCCACATTGGTCAACGCCGAATAACGGCCCCCGATCCCTGGATCATGCTCGGCGATGCGCGCGCCGAAAGATTGAAGGAGCGTGCGTAAGGCGCTCTCACGCATTTCGCTGAGACCGAAGAGATGGTCCTTCAGCCTCTCTTCGGGGAGCGCCTTTTTGAAGGCTTCGAGCAGGATGAGCGTCTGGAATAGCGTCTCCGCCGTGCCGCCCGATTTAGAGACAGCGAGCGCGCGGGTCGTCTCCACGGGCAGATTGTCAATCAGGCTTTGAAAGGACAGGGGATCGAGATTGTCGAGGAAATGAAGACGCGGACCGCCCAAGAAGGCGCCCTCACCCGGGACCGACCAGCCGCCGGCCTGGGCGAGCGCCTGACCGCCCAGGCTCGATCCACCCGTTCCAAGAAATACGATGTCGGTCGCGCCTTCTTTGAGCGCTGCGGCTATTTCATGGATTTCAGTAAGATCGTTGGTGCGATCGGCGGTGTTGAGAAGCGGCAACCTCCCGTCGCGCCGTATGCCCGCGAGGCGTTCAGCGGCAACGGCAGCGGTATCAAGAAAGCGGCCAAGCGAGCCTTCGCTTAGCCCGGATGTGCCGATCCGCTCAGCCAGTGCGCCTGTGATGTCCTGCTCAATCCGCATTGCCCTGCCTTAGCGCGTTATCCGATCCCCAAGCACCAGAGTGTTCTGGCGGATTCGCCAAGGTCAAGGCAAGAGCAGGCGGTTTTCACCGCCCACGCATCAAAAGGCCGCGCTCAGCCGCCGATGACGGCTGAGAGATCGCCCTCGGGCTGCCCGACAACGGTGATCTTCAAATGGGCTGGGTCATAGAGTTCCCGGGCGACGCGGCGCGCATCCTCAATCGTAACGGCGCGGATAAGATCGTTCCGGCGTTCGATATAATCGATGCCGAGATTGTCGAGCTGCTGACCGAGAAGCTGACGGGCGATGCTCGATGACGAATCGAAGCGTAGCGCAAACGATCCGGTCATGAATTGCTTTGCCTTTTCAAGCTCTTCCTCCGTCGGTCCCTCGGCGGCCATTTTGGCGAGTTCCGCGTAGATGACTTCCAAGGCCTCTTTCACACGGGCGTTCTCGGTGCCCGCACCCCCTGCCACAACCCCGGCATGATCGAGCGGCCAAAGCTGGGAAAAGACGGAATAAGCGAGTCCGCGCTGTTCTCGGACTTCGTTGAAAAGGCGTGAGGAAAAGCTGCCGCCGCCAAAGATGTGATTGACCACGAAGGCCGTGATGAAGTCGGGATGGTCGCGCTTCAAGCCAGGCAGGCCAAATTGGATAGCGGCCTGCGGCACATCCATATCGATGATCTCGATTTTCGCTTCTTGAACAGGCTGAACATCTTCGAGATTTTCGAGTTCCGCGCTTTCCGGCAAAGCCGAAAACGCCTTGTCGACCCAGCTTGCTAACGCTTCCGCATCAATGTCACCTACGACGGCCACATAAAGATTATCGCGGGCAATCAGGCGCCGGTGCGCGCCAACCAGATCATCACGGGTGATCGCGGCAACGCTCTCTTCGGTTCCCATACGGTCGCGGCCGTAGGGATGCTCGCCGAAAACCGCTACTCTGAATGCTTCGCCCGCGATGGTCTGCGGGTCCGTGCGGCCCCTGCGAATCGAGACCGCGATCTGGTTGCGGACACGTTCGACCGGTTCTTCATCGAAACGCGGTTCGGTTAAGGCCAGACGCAACAAGTCGAAGGCGTCCTGTTTGCGGGTCGAAAGCGTTGACAGCGAACCGTTGATCGTGTCCTTACCGGCTGTAAATGACAGCTGGACGGCGGTGTCCCTCAATCGTTTTTTGAAAGCAAGTGAATCCAGGTCGCCTGCACCCTCATCCAAAAGCGAAACCATCATATTGGTGGTGCCGGCTTTGTCCGGCGCGTCCTGACTCACGCCACCGCGAAAGGCGAAGGACACCGAAATCAGCGGGTTGGTGTT
>JAKSCL010000261.1 GCA_022360615.1 Hyphomicrobiales bacterium | reverse complement strand
CTGGATCGAATCGATGATGATCACTGAGGGCGGATCGGTCTTGCCGAGGGTGGCAAGGATGTCTTCCACGTTCGTGATCGCCGCGAGCGCGACCTCCGCCTTTGAAAGCCCAAGCCGTTCAGCCCGCATACGCACCTGTGCCGTCGCCTCTTCGCCGGAGATATAGACGCTGCGGTGGCCCTCTTTCCAAAGCGCAGCAGCGGCCTGGATCAGAAGCGTCGATTTTCCGATTCCCGGGTCGCCCCCGACAAGGATCGCGGAACCGGGTACGATGCCGCCGCCGGTCACGCGGTCGAGTTCTGCGATGCCGGTCCCGATGCGTGGCGGGGCCGTGTTGTCTCCAGAGAGGTTTTCAAGCGCCACCTTCCGTCCTCTGGGCGCAGCGGCCTTCGCGCCGGGCAGGCGGTCCTGGCGCTCCTCGACGATGGAGTTCCAGGCGCCGCAGGCATCGCAGCGGCCTTGCCAGCGCGCCGTGACTGCGCCACAGGACTGACAGACATAGCGGGCCTGGGGTTTCGCCATTCTTGTGCGTTCGCCTTAGTTCTCGGTGTCAATAATACGGTGATGGTAGCGTGCCGAAAGGCCGGTGAGGATTTCATAGCCGATCGTTCCGGCCCGGTCCGCGATATCGTCGGCGGTGATGGTGGGGCCTATAATCTCGAGTGCGCCGGTTGCGTCCAGAACGCCCGGCTCGACATCGGTAACGTCGAAAGCCGTGAGGTCCATGGAGACCCGGCCCGCTGCAGGCACCTGTTTGCCAAGGATGGCGGCCATGCCGCCGCGTGTCGTATCCGATTGGCTCAAATGGCGTAGATAGCCATCGGCATAGCCCGCCGCCACGATGGCTATGCGGCGTTCGCTCTTCGCCGTCCATGTGGCGCCGTAACCGACGGTTTCGCCCGGTTCCACGGTCCGCACCTGAAGGATGCGGGCATCGACGCGGACAACCGGCTCCATGGGATTGTCGCCGTCTATCAGAGCGCGCCCGCCATAAAGCGCGATACCGGGGCGCGCCAGATCATAAGTCTTTGCGACGCCTGCAAGCACGGCGGCGGAGTTAGCCAGCGATGTGGGAACGCCCAAGAAGTGCTGGTGCAGTTTGTTGAAGCGATTGATCTGCACCCGGTTCAGAGGGTGGGCTGGATCGTCCGCACAAGCCATATGCGTTATCAAAAGCGCTGGCGGCTCGGAGAAAACACCCTTGGCGCGCAGACCCGGCAACGCGTCGTGGCGGATACCGAGCCGCGACATGCCGGTATCGAGATGAAGCGCATAGGGAGCAGGGGGCTGATCGATTACCGGGTGCGCGTTCCAGACGGCCATCTGATACGGGTCGCCAATGACTGGTCTTAAATGGCTATCAACATAATCGGCGGGCGCACCCAAGAGACCATCGAGCACGTAGATCTCAGCGGCCAAGCCGTCCAGGGTCTTGCGCACCCGGACAGCCTCATCGGGCAAGGCGGTAAAGAATGTGCGGCACCCTTCTTTGTAAAGCGCGGGCACCACGGCCTCGATACCGCAGCCATAGGCATTGGCCTTGACGACGGCGGCTGTTCGCGAAGGCAGGGCCTCTTTACATAAATGGCGGTAATTGCGCCGGATTGCGCCGAGATCGATCGTCAGGATGGCACCGGCGTTGACTCCATCGAATGAGGCCGCGGCATCAAGCCCGGCTGTCGGAGCCGTTTCGGCCATCTTTATTCATACCGCGCGGGAAGGTGATCCTCCCGGACGAGGTCGCAAAACCGTGTTGTTTTCTTATCGAACATCAACTGCACGGTGCCGGTCGGCCCGTGGCGCTGCTTGCCGATGATGATCTCGGCGATGCCGTCAATCTCATCCATGCGGGCGACCCACTCGTCATGCTCCGGTGTACCTTCGCGCGGTTGCTTGTTCCGCTCGTAATAGTCTTCGCGAAATACGAACATAACAACATCGGCATCCTGCTCAATCGAGCCTGATTCACGCAAGTCAGCCAGTTGCGGCCGTTTGTCATCACGCGATTCGACCTGGCGCGAGAGCTGCGAAAGCGCGAGGATCGGCACGTTCAGCTCTTTCGCAAGCGCCTTGAGATTGGTGGTGATCTCGGTGATTTCCTGAACACGGCCTTCCATGGCCCGGCGGCTTGTGCCGGTCAGAAGCTGCAGATAGTCGACAACGACGAGATCAAGTCCCTTTTGCCGTTTCAGGCGCCGCGCCCGCGCGGCCAGTTGGGCGATCGAGATGCCGCCGGTATCGTCAATGAAAAGGGGAATGCGCTGGATTTCCTGACTAGCGGATACGAGCCGGGCGAACTCGTCCTCGGTGATCATCCCTTTTCTGATCTTATCGGACGGAATCTCTGCCTGTTCGGAGATGATCCGTGTCGCAAGCTGTTCCGCCGACATCTCAAGCGAGAAGAAGGCCACCATCCCGCCATCGACCGTTTCAGCTTCACCGTTGGGCTTTGCCTGTGCCTTGTGGGCCTTGGCAACGTTAAAGGCGATATTGGTCGCAAGCGAGGTCTTGCCCATGCCCGGGCGGCCCGCAAGGATCACAAGGTCGGAAGGTTGAAGGCCGCCCAGCATCTTGTCCAGATCGGTCAAACCGGAGGCAAGGCCGGACAAGTGCCCTGAGCGCTGGAACGCCTTGTTGGCCATATCGATGGCGCCGGTCAGGGCTTGCGAAAAAGCTTCGAAACCGCCGCCATATTTGCCGGTTTCCGCGAGCTTGTAGAGTTGTTGCTCAAGCTCCTCGATTTGGTCCTGCGGCGAGACTTCCACCGGCGCGTCATAGGCGACATTCACCGTATCCTCGCCGATGACAATGAGCTGACGCCGCAGAGACAGTTCATAAACGGCGCGTCCGTAGTCCACGGCATTGATAATGGCCGTTGCTTCTGCCGCAAGCCGTGCAAGATATTGCGGAATCGTCAGCGAGCCGACAGTCAGGTCCCCGTCGAGAAAGGTTTTCAACGTGATCGGGGTTGCCACCTTGCCGGAGCGGATCAACTCGCCCGAAACAGCGAAAATCCGCTGGTGCAGCCCATCGAAGAAATGCGCGGGCTGCAAGAAATCCGAAACCCTGTAATAGGCCTCGTTGTTGACGAGAATGGCGCCAAGCAATGCTTGTTCAGCCTCCACATTGTGTGGCGGCTGGCGGAAGCTTGCGGCGCTTTCTCCGGCGTCGGGCCCCGGCGGGGCAAGGGCATCGAGAGCTGACATTCGCGAACCTTAGTCGCGGAGCATTGCACACTAAAGAGCAATCTGTGCACTCTCTGCGGTCAGCGCAGGTTGCTCACGCTGTCCTCAGATGTCCACAGTAAATCGTGGAATTTGAGCGCGCCCCAATTGACCAGCCTAGGCGGATTTCTCTGATTCTCCGCCATCAGCCAGCGCTTCCGCCGCTCCGGATTCCTCTTCGGCGCTCTCTTCGCTGGCGGCGTCGGCAAGGGCCTCGTCCTCAAAGACCTCTTCCGGCTGCAGGCTTGCGTCGTCTTCCTCATCCTCGAACGTTTCAAGCGTCACGTCCTCGCCGCGGGCCTGGCGTTCGGCCTCGTCTTCGGAGCGTGCCACGTTGACGGTGACGATGACATCGACCTCGGGATGAAGCGAGACGGCGACCTCTTGCAGACCGATGGTCTTGATTGCCTTGTCGAGCCGCACTTGGCTGCGCTGTACGGAAAAGCCGCCACTGGTGATGAGTTCGGCGATATCGCGGGTGGAGACCGAACCGTAAAGCTGACCGGTTTCGCCTGCTTGGCGGATGGCGATGAAGGATTCGCCGCGAAGCCTTGCCGCGATGGCTTCGGCTTCCGACTTCAGCTCCAGATTGCGAGCCTCAAGCTGTGTGCGTTGTTCTTCGAAACGCTTCTTGTTGGCCTCTGTCGCGCGAAGCGCCTTGCCAGCTGGAAGCAGGTGATTGCGGGCATAGCCGTCCTTGACGCGGACGATATCGCCCATTTGCCCCAGCTTCTGGATGCGTTCAAGAAGGATGATTTCCATGATGGTCTCCGATTTCGGTAACGGTGTGTTCGTTTGCCGCCGGTTTGCCTTGGCGTGCCCTAGTCAGGCGGCTGGCGTGGCGCGGGCGGTGCTGGCGGGCCGGCGGCGTGATGACGGGCGCGCAGGTTCAGGGCCGGTTCAAGCATTCCGAGGATAGCAATGAAAAAGGCGGGCCAGCCCAGAAGCAGGATCGAGAGATAAACGGTCGCAAGAACAATCGTCCGCGCATTCTGGTTTTGGGTCACCACATGGATGACGGCGAGGCCGACGAAGGTTTGCGCAACGATCAGCGTCGCCGTGACGACGGTCGAGAAGATTCCAATGGTTCCCGACAGAAAGGAGCCGAAAAGCGCAGCCACCAGAACGAGCGAGACCGGACGCGGATAGGCGATGGTCTTGAAATCCGGCCACGGGCGGTCAAGGCGCCCCGAACTGCGTACGACACGGGCCGCCACAAACAGATTGAAAACGGTCACCAGCACCCAAATGACCGCCGACATGGGCGGCAAAACGGCGATCATGGCTGTAATGAGCTGTTCGAGGTCCTCTTCGGTGAAGTCGCCCGATACCTCGGCCAAATCCGCAAGCACGGTTCTCAGCGCAGGCGCCATAGCATCGTGAAAGCTGGCTGAGCCGGTGGAAAACGCCAGGACCCCGACCGTGACGAGCAGGCAGGCAATCCCGCAAATCCAAAGGATAATGCGGCTTGCGGGATACCACTCGACGTTGCCATCCTGATCGGCGCGCGAAAGCAGCGCGATATAGGTGAGCCAGACGGCGGGCGCGCCGACGCTTGCGAGAAAAATGAGGCCGCCAATCCCGCTTGAAGCCGCGCCTACAGCAATCGCGCCGATCAGCGCGCCGATCGCCGCCGACAGCCACCCCCAGCCGAGCCCGGCAATCAGAAGCGGCAGGCCCGCCAGATAAAACAGAATTACCGCAAGCGGCGATCCGGTGATGATCGTCGCAAAAAGAAGGGCTGACGCTAGTCCGGCAACGGCACCGGTTATGATGAAAGACGTCATGGCTCCAGCTGTCCCGCTTTGACACGGTTAGGTCCGCTCGTGCTCTTCAGGGTCTAAGAGAGACCGATTTCTCCGCCTTGGGGCGATTTCACCTTACAGTGCGGCATATCGATCCTGAGCGGGCCAACCCCTTTGGGTGGGTCCTTTTTATCGGTATGTGCGGTTGAGCGCCGCTTGTTCGCGTTCGTCCTACTTCACGATATACGGCAACAAGCCAAGGAAACGCGCCCGTTTGATGGCGCGGGCAAGCTCGCGCTGCTTCTTCGCGGAGACTGCCGTGATCCGGCTCGGAACGATTTTCCCGCGTTCGGAAACGTAACGCTGCAGAAGCCGTACGTCCTTATAGTCGATCTTCGGCGCTTTATCGCCCGAGAACGGGCAGGTCTTGCGGCGGCGGAAGAACGGCCGGCGGACGGGGAGCTGTGAAATGTCGACCATCGATCAGTCCTCCTTTTGCGCCGGTCGGTCGTCACGCGGGCGGCGGTCGCCCCGGTCGCTGCGTTCGCCACGGCCGCCGCGGCGGTCGTCTCGGTCGCGTTTTTGCATCATGACGGACGGTTCTTCTTCCAATTCCTCGACCCGGATTGTCATGAAGCGCAGGATGTTGTCGTCGATGCGCATCTGCCGTTCCATTTCGTGAACGGCTTCCGCCGGTGCCTCGATGTTCAACAGTGAGTAGTGCGCTTTCCGGTTCTTCTTGATCCGGAAAGCGAGGGATTTCAGGCCCCAATACTCGACCTTTCCGACGCTGCCG
>JAKSCL010000255.1 GCA_022360615.1 Hyphomicrobiales bacterium | reverse complement strand
TCCGTGAAGGCTTCTCGGGAAACTCACAGATTTTTCGCGTAAAAGCGTTAAGAAAATCTCAGCCTTGGAGTTCCCCCGGTTTCGTGGACAGTTACGGGCTAGCAGATTCTAGTCGTTCAGCCTGTCTCCTTTCGTAGGCTATGGGCGATTGATATCCGAGCGCCGAATGGCGCCAGGCGGGATTGTACCATCCCTCGATGAACTCGAAGATCGCCATGCGGGCCTCGGCCTTGGTCTGGAACTTGCGCCGGTCGAGCAACTCGCATTCGAGCGTGGCGAAGAAGCTCTCGCTCATCGCATTGTCGGATAGAATCACCGACGGAGCCCATGGACGACCGCACGCAGTCTTCCCTGCAGCGCAGGCCAGATGCCACCTGGGTGTATTGCGATCCTCGATCGCTGTGGGAACGACGTTCCCAAGCCCGCGCTGCCCGACAGCCATGTTCATCGCATCGATGATCGATTGAGACTTGATATTGGTGATCCACGGCCCAACCGACGATCCTGCATCTGTAAACATCGAGAACGACGGCCAGATACAAGAAGCTGGCCCAGCTTGGCACCTATGGTGATGTCTGCCACCCATAAGGCATTCGGCTGGTGCCCATGGTCGAGCGCGCCGGACCCGAAATACTGAGGACGCTGCAGCATTACACATTCAGGAAAATACTTAGGCGGCAGATTAGTCGTCTTCGGTTGGGCGTCGGCAGAATGGCGGAAGACGCGTTGGCGTATCACGAGCGAGAACCTCAATCTCGCTTGTTAAAAGACGACGCGCAGATTCAAATCGATGCCGTGGAGATGCATGTGCTTCATCGCGCTGCCATTCACGATGACACCTGCATTATTCGTTGTTTCAGGAAAAGTCACGTGGAACACGCAGCGCAAGCTATCGCAAACTGGGCAACGGCCCAAACCTACGGCGACCTGCCCGAAGAGGTTAAGCGGATTTGTGTACGTGCGATCCTGGATACGATCGGTGTTGCCGTCGCTGGAAGCGCAACATTCCAGGCGAAAGTGGCGCTTGAATATGCCAACGCTGAATACGGAGCAGGCGCAGCCTCGCTGATCGGAAGCGACCATCGCCTGAGCCTGAGGGGCGCCGCATTTGTGAACGGTGTTGCAGCCCACGCGCTCGACTTTGACGACACTTGCTATGCCGGAATATGCCACGGCTCGGCAACTATCCTACCAGCGGTTCTGGCATGTGCTCAATCGCACCGTTGTTCGGGAAGGGAACTGATCCGGGCATTTGCCGTCGCCAGTGAAATCACCTATGCGCTCGGAGATTTCCTAGGCGACGACATTTACTACCGCGGCTGGTTCACCAGCATTCTTCTGGGGTCCGTCGGTGCGGCTGCAGGTGCATCTGCGATTCTCGAACTGGATGATCAGGCAATGGCTGGCGCGATTGCCAATGCACTAGCACACTGTGGCGGGGCGCGGTCCGTGCTCGGTTCGAGTCTTAAGGCAGTGTTGGCCGGTCAGGCATCCGCGCTTGGCATTGAAAGCGCCCGTCTAGCGGCGGCAGGAGTGTGTGCGGGGCCAGATGCCTTGGAACACCGCTTCGGTATTGTTGCGCTCACGGGCGCGGAGCCACTCGGCAACCACGACAAACGCCTCGCTCTCGGGAAACCCTGGCGACTGGTCAAGCCCGGATTGGCGGTCAAACAATACCCGGTCTGCTCCGCAGCTCAGGCTGCCGTAGAAGCCGTTTTGTCACTTGTCCGGTCTAATTGCATCGATTCCGACAGCGTTGCATCAGTCGAATGCCTTGTTCCAAGGCTGGTCGCAATCTCATTGCCCTATCACGTGCCTAGAAGTACCAGTGAAGCTCAGTTCAGCCTTCCCTTCTGTGTGGCTTGCGCACTGGTCCATGGAGGTGTCGAACCCAGCCATCTGAACGCAAGTATTCGTGACGATCCACGGATTGCAGATCTTATCAGTCGGGTGCGTATCACGACCCTTGAGGATTCCGACCCGCTTGCAACCCAGCTTCGCCCCGAAGGCACAAAAGTGCTGATCAACACGAAGGCAGGCGACCGGTTCGATCAGACGGTTCCCAAGGCGTTCGGGATGCCGGAACGCCCCCTACCGGACGAAACGCTCGACGAAAAGTTCCTGGCATGCATCAGCACCATCGGAATTGACGGCGAAGCAATGCTCAATACACTTCGAAATCTCCCAGACATCAAGGATGTCAGCAGCATGATGACCGGCATGCGCTACAATGAGAATGGCAACGACGTCATTCACTGATCTCGGCTTTCCGCGCGCGCGCGATGCGCGGCGTTGTTCCGAACTGGTTGCGATAGGTTCTGGAGAGATGTGCACCGTCCGAGAAGCCGCACGCAAAAGCAATTTCGGTGATCGGATAACCCGTATTGCAGATCATCCAGTGGGCATAGTCGAGCCGCATGTGTCGGGAAAACTCGGCGGGTCCGACACCAAACGACGTCTGAAACGCCCGTTCCAATTGCCGCCTGCTCAGAGATACCCGGCCGGCGAGGTCAGCGACGGAAATGGGGTCATCAATGTGAACTTCCATCAGATGAACAGCACGTCGCACGCGCGGGTCCTTCGTGCGCACACGGTCAGCATAGAAATGCGGCTGAGGGTGCTGTGGTGAGCGGGCACTTTCAACCAGCATATGCCGAAGTGTCTTGTATGCCCGCTTCTTGCCAAAATGTTGCTGGATCAGCCATGTGGCCAAATCGATGCTTCCGCCACCTCCGGCGCAGGTAATAACCCCATTGTCGACTACGAAGAGTTCGTCGCTTACAACATGATGATCGGGGTACCGTGAGAGAAACTCAATGTGATGATTCCAGTGAATGCAGCAGCGTCTACCTTCCAACAGGCCAGCTTCGGCGAGAACAAAGCTTCCGGTACAAAGACCGATTACACGGATACCACTCTTTACAGCTTCCTTCAGAAAGCGTTTTGTTTCCGAGTTCACAGAAATAACATCAGACAAAAGGCCGCCGACAACGATCAAATAGTCGATGTCTGGTGCAGTGTCGAACCGTTGCCATGGGGTCACTTTAACGCCGCAACTCGCCATCACTGGTTGAGTATCGGGACCCATAATTGTCCAACGGCAGGTTCCGTGAAACTCCCTGTCATACGTGGCGGTATGACGCAGCGCTTCAACAAAGCCGGCAAAGGCAAGAAGCGTGAACCGCGGCTGAAGCAAGAAGCTGACGGTTAAGCTCGGAACATTGGAAATCGGCCCGTCTTGCGGCTTGCGGTCTCTGCCGATGCGCCCAGCAGCCCATCCGTCAGCGAGCGCGATATCACCATGCCTTAACGCTACGCCGGTGTAGCTCCGTCTTTCCTCTACCAATGCTTCGAATGTCACGGCGAATTCCGGATTTTGCTTCGCAAAGCAGGCTATATGGGATTCAGACACACGGGCAAGCGCGATTCATCATGGCGCAAATATTCAAGCCGGTGTCTGCGGAATGCTAGTGATGTGCCGATGTTCATATGTGTAATTCAGCCTGCCGTCCGGTAACCAGCCGGACCCTGCTCAGGAGGATGGATATGGTTTTTGCCCGTTTCAGTCAGATTTTCGCGATTATGCTCACGGTTTTCGTGCTGTTTCTCCCTGGCAAGCAGGCCATGGCGCAGACAACGGATCTGCAGGAAATCCGGGACCGCGGCGTCGTCCGCGTGGGTGCTGTTCACGCGCCGCCATATTACATTAAGGACCCCGCGACAAATGAGTGGTCAGGCCTCGTACCAGATATCGCCAAGCTCATCTTCGCCAGTATCAATGTCGAGGTCGAATATGTCGAAACCCAATGGGGCACGGCCGTCGCTGGTTTACAAGCCAACCAATTCGACATCATCGGGGCGTACAATGCCACTCCCGAACGTGCCGTCGCGATCGCCTTCACGCGACCGATAGGCTTTCTTTACACAGGCGTTGTCATTCTAGATGGGGACGATAGCGCATGGTCGACATGGGAGGCGATCAACGCGGCTAACGTCCGGATTGCCGGTGTTGACGGCGCCGCCACGACAAGGGCGGCAGAGCGCATCCTGACCGATACCGACTGGGTGCGCACCCAGAGCAATGACGCCATGTTGCTGGAACTCGAAAGCCGGCGTGCCGATGCGATACTGTCCAATCACCCGACACTGCTCGGTTACGTTAGAACCCGGGGACGGGGCACCATGATCTTGCCGGAGCCTCGACTGGAGCAACCAACCGGCTTCGGGCTTCGCAAGGCCAATCCGAGCGATCTAAGGGATTGGCTCAACGTCGCTATCGCTTACTTCGAGGCGAACGGCGAGCTTGAGGCAGTCTGGCAGAAATATCTGCCGACCGGAAACTAACAAGGTTATGCTTGCTGATTTCAAAGCAATGCAAAGTGGGGGCAGCGAGACTGCTGCCCCTCCGGTGCTTTCGGTCAGGAACCTGCGTAAGACATTCGGCGATCTCGAAGTCCTCAAACGTGCCAGCTTCGACATCTATCAAAAAGAGGTGGTGGGGATCATCGGCGCAAGCGGCTCCGGGAAGTCAACTCTATTGCGCTGCCTGAACCTATTGGAAACCCCGACCGATGGCACGATCGACCTTCAAGGTGAAAGGTTCGGGTTCCGCCAAAGGTCGGAGGGTGAGATGACTTTGCTGTCTGCTTCGGAGATCGCGCGGCAACGTGCCAAAACGGGCATGGTATTCCAGAGCTTCAATCTCTGGCCACACCGCTCGGTTTTGGAAAATGTCATAGAGGGGCTTATCATCGTCAAACGGATACCGCGACCGGAGGCGCAAGAGATCGGCGTACGGCTGTTGGAAAAGGTCGGTCTCAAAGACAAAATCGACAGCTACCCGGCCCGGCTCTCAGGCGGCCAGCAGCAACGGGTTGGCATTGCACGCGCCTTGGCAATGGACCCGGCCATCCTCCTCCTTGATGAGCCGACATCCGCCCTTGATCCCGAACTTGTCGGCGAAGTGCTCAATGTGATCGGCGAGTTGGCAGAAGAGGGCATGACTATGATCATCGTCACCCACGAAATGCGGTTCGCGCATGAAGCCTGCGACAGAGTCATCTTTCTGCATGAAGGTCTGATCGCCGATGATGGACCGCCGTCCTACATCTTTGGGCCATGTGCGAGCGAGCGTACGCAAGCCTTCGTCGCGCGATATGTTTCAAGGCATGCCGGAGATAGCATGCCCAGGAAGAGCGAGATACGATGACGGGATATGACTGGGATTTCGCTACCGTCTGGCAGTATCGCGCTCTTCTCGCGACCGCCGGCCTGGTGACGTTGCAACTCATCGTGCTCACTATGCTCGTTGGCATCAGTGTGGGCTTCCTGCTTGCGCTCGTCCGGCTTGCTAAGCGCCGCATTTTTTCAATCAGCGCAATGTGGCTCGTCGAATTCCTGCGCGCCGTTCCGCCTCTTGTTCTGCTGATTTGGGTCTATTATTGCATCCCGATCCTGCTGGATGTGCGCCTCAGCGGGTTCCAGACCGGCGTCCTCGCACTCGGCATCTACTCGGCCGCTTTCTATGCGGAGATTTTTCGGGCGGGCATCCAGTCAATCGAAAAAGGCCAGATCGAAGCTGGAATGGCCGTCGGCATGACGAACGGTCAGATCATGCGCCGCATCGTCGTTCCGGTCGCCTTCATGCGCATCTTTCCGCCGTTCATCAGTCAGGGTGCGCTTGTCATCAAGAATACTGTACTGGTGAGCGCCATTGCTGTGGGGGAGCTGCTTTATGAAGGGCAACGCCTTTCAATACACACCTTCAGACCACTAGAAATACTAACCGTTATCGCGCTTATATTCATCGCGATCATCATGCCCTTGACGCTGAGCGCGAATGCTCTGGAATCGCGTATCCGCTCTCGCTATAGTTGATTTATAGTTCAGCTGCCTCTTCGAAGAACATGGTTGGAAGGCACTTCCGGAGTGCCGTCTAAGGGCCAGAATCGAAAGTTGCTTCTGGATGGTGGCAACGCACGGCTCAAACTCGCGGGCAAGGCTTTCGACACTCCGTCCGGCCTTCGCCAGCGCGATGATTTGTTCCCTGAATTCCGCAGGGTACGGGTTCCTGGTTCTCGGCATTAAAAACACTCTCCTTCACAAACGAAAAAGTGTCCATCAAACCGGGGGAATTCCACCCAGGGAGGGGCTGCTACGCCATGCCGATTTCGAGCGGTTTATTTTTAAGGTGAGACCAAGTCTAAATAACTCAGACTTTCCGCTTCGGAAGAACGAGACATTATCGGCTTGCAATGGCATCGTTCCCATCCTAGGACGCAACTGCTCAAGGACTCGTCTTCGGATACGGTTTTGTCGCCCATCTCATCCAACCGCATGTCCAAGGAAGAACGCGCGGCCCAGGTTTCTGCCGATCTTGCGTTTCTTGCTGCTTGGTTTCGTTCGCCGCTAAAAACCGGGGCCGTGACCTCAAGCGGCAGAATGCTCGCTGCCCAGATGGCGGCGATGACCGATCCCAGGATTCCCGGCCATTTGCTCGAGCTCGGGCCCGGAACCGGTCCGGTAACCTCGGCTCTGCTCAAACATGGCTATCCCGAAGACAGGTTGATCCTTGTCGAGATGAACAACGACTTCCGCAAGCGCCTGGAACGGCGGTTTCCGAACGCGCGTGTCGTCGTCGGCGATGCTTTCGATATGCTACGGATATTGGATAATTTCGGCGTTTCCAGTCTTTCAGCCGTTGTTTCAAGTCTGCCGTTGCTGTTGCTGCCCGAAGAAAAGCGCCATGGGCTCCTCGGTGACGCCTTCACTCGTCTTCAACCCGGCGGTGGCTTTGTCCAGTTCACCTATGGCTGGGCATCCCCCATCCCGGTGCGGGATTGGTTTAGCGCGACACCGTCCAAACGACTTTGGTGGAACCTGCCGCCAGCCGTTGCTTGGCGCTACATGCCAGCTGCGGGCGCGGGACAGAAGGTAGCCGGTGCCGCTTAAGGTTTGCGCTCAAATTCCGTCACTCACCACCACGCCCGACGACCGCTTTCAGGACCGGTTGCGCCGGAAAGCGTTCATTTTTCACCAACGGATCACGGCCGACGCTCACATAGTGCAGGCCGGTTTCAGCAATCTCTTCCTCGCGGTAGATATTGCGCAAGTCGATAAGCGTGTCGCCATCCATCCGGTTGGCCAACTCCGTCAGATCGAGTGCACGGTATGAATTCCATTCCGTTATGATGGCGATCGCATCGGCGCCATCGGCCACCTCGTAAGGGTTGGTGCACCACGTCACTTCTTTAAGAACCGCCTTGGCATTGTCCGCAGCAACGGGGTCATGGGCCCGGACGTGACATCCTACTTCCTTCAAGCGCTCAATGATCGTCAAGCTCGGTGCCTCGCGAATGTCGTCGGTATTGGGTTTAAAGGCGACGCCAAGCACACCGATCGTCTTCCCTTGCGCGGGCGCGGCCGCGGCAAGTATTTTGTCGGCCATCTGCTTCTTGCGATCCTCGTTCACCGTGATCACGGTCTCGATCAGGCTTTGCGGCGCAAGGAATTTCCGTCCGGTCGCCGCAAAAGCGCGCGTGTCCTTTGGAAAGCAAGAACCGCCGAACCCCGGCCCCGCATGCAGGAATTTGCCGCCGATCCTGTTGTCCAGACCCATGGCACGGGCAACATCTTGAACATTTCCGCCCACTTGCTCACAAAGATTTGCGACCTCATTGATGAAGGTGATCTTCATTGCAAGGAACGCGTTCGAGGCGTATTTCGTCAGCTCGGCGTTTTCGAGTGTGGTGAACACCATTGGCGTCTCGCGCAGGTTCAACGGCCGGTAAAGGCGGCGCAAAGTCTTTTCGCCGCGCTCATCCTCCACGCCGACCACAACGCGGTCCGGACGCATGAAATCCTCGATCGCGGAGCCTTCGCGCAGGAATTCGGGATTCGAGGCCATTGAAAAGTCGATGCCAGGGCGTTCAGCAGCGATGATCTCCTTCACCTGGCGGCCGGTACCGACAACAACCGTCGATTTGATAACGACCACCGTGCCAGGGCGCATGGCGCGGGCAATCTGGCGCGCGGCGTCATGGACGTATTGCAGGTCGGCTTCGCCATCGCCGCGCCGGGAGGGCGTACCAACCGCGATGAACACCACTTCTGCGTCTTGCAGCGCAGCTTCGAGATCGGTCGCAAACGTCAAACGCCCGGCAGCGCTGTTCCGCGCAATCATCTCATCAAGGCCGGGTTCGTAGATGGGAACAACACCCTGGTTAAGGGCCTGCACGCGCTCGGCGTTCACGTCGACGCAGGTCACCGAAAACCCGAACTCGGAGAAACACGCACCCGACACAAGGCCAACATAGCCGGCCCCAATCATCACGATTTGCATGGATAAAACCCTGTCCTTGACACGCGCAGATGATCCCCGAAACCGGCGCGCAGCGTTGTACCGCCCGAACAAAGGGCATAGCCGTTTGACGGTAGCTTTAGCAACACCCTTGCCGACGCGGTGCCCGCAACGGGGCTAGCCCTCACAAGCCATGCGTTTTTGGTGCTCTCACATATTCCTGATCGGGCAGCTTTCCGATTGTTTTCTCCCTCAAATTGCCCAAATTAGGGGCGACGGGGCCTCCCCAAGGGCTGTGGTTGCGTCGGATGGCTGTCGCGCCGCTAACCGGTTGACGAAGTCATAGCGTTGGCCGGGATAAGGCTATGCGCCCTATATGTTCACAAGCGGTCCGTTGAGATGGACGCGGCCATTCATGAAGGAACGGTCCATGGCCTCTTTCGATGATTGCATGTTGCGGGTGCTCGCGGCTGCGGCCGTGATGGCCGTTATCTCGGTGAGCGCACCGGCCCACGCGCAAGGAGCGCAAGCCGCCGTCGTGAAGGTGGACCGCGTTGAAGTTATTCCGTTTTCGGAAACCGCTCCGGTCATCGGCCGGATGACGGCGACCAATCGCAGCGTTGTGGCGGCAAGGGTCGCCGGTGTCATCGACACAGTCGCGGTCGATGTCGGAACATCGGTGCAAGAGGGCGATGTTCTGGCGACACTCGACAGCGAATTGATGACAATTGAGAGAGACGTCGCGCTCGCGGCAGTCGAAGAGGCGATTGCAACCCTTGCTGCGGCGCAAACCGATGTGGAGCTGGCAGAGCAGGTTTACGGAAGGGCTGAAAGACTGAAAGGCTCCGCAGCGTTCTCTCGCAGCCGCCTTGAGGATCAAGCCAAGGAAGTCCAGCGCCAGAAGAGCCGGGTCATGGAGTTCCGCGCCAAGCTTGAGAATGCCAGGGCGGCGCTTGCACGCGCCGAATACCAGGTCCGCCACATGGAAATCAGCGCGCCCTTTTCAGGGGTTATCGTTGAACGCGCGGCGCATCCGGGCGCTTATGTCGACGCGGGCGATCCGGTGATTACGCTCCTCGACGCGGAGAATCTTGAAATCGAGGCCGACGTGCCGTCGGAACTGATCAGCGGACTTGCGCCGGGAATCGAAATCGTCGCCAGACTTGATGACGGCACGATACAAAAAGCGAGGCTTCGTGCAGTCGTGCCCGATGAAATGCCCACGACCCGAACGCGGGCAGTGCGTTTCGTTCCCGTTTTCAGCGATATGCAACAGCCCCTTGCGACCGGTCAAACAGTTGTGATCCAGGTGCCTGCCAGCGAGGAGCGCGAGGTCGTCACCGTTTCGAAGGATGCGCTCGTCCAATCCGGCGGACGATGGGTCGTTTATGTCGCGAAAGACGAAACCGCCGAATTGCGGCCGATCGAAATCGGTCAGGCGATTGACGGGCGGTTCGAAGTCTTGACTGGGCTTGCGGCCGGCGATCTTGTTGTGGTGCGCGGCAATGAACGCCTG
>JAKSCL010000221.1 GCA_022360615.1 Hyphomicrobiales bacterium | reverse complement strand
CCAAGCGCGGAAAAAGGCGTCGTACTCATGAGACGCATGAGCGCAGAGCTGTGCAACTGCCGGCCGAAGCCGGGACGGTGCCCGAAGCGGTTCCATCACGCGATCGAGTGCAGCGTCCCAGACTTAACGGATCCATCACTAAAAGAGCCGGTCGATCAATTGCAGGCGGTATTTTTGACGGTATGAGCAAATTGCCGCACCAAGAAACCGATGAAACTCAATAGGGTAGGGGGTCAGGAAACAATCGAGTGGTTGTCCTCTCGATCAGCGTCGGCGCAACCGCCCGCCGGCGATCGCAACGCTCGGGTGCGTCTGCTTGCTTGACATTATCGGATCCATCCTCATGGCGAACCCAGCCTTCGGCCCGTTCACAGGATCGGAAGCCTGAACGGGGAAGATGCCGCGTCGGATGTCGGGCAAGCCGGTCATGTTTGTTTATGATTGATTATGTTCTTTTGTTGACGTGCGATGTTCGCATGCTATAGGCCGTTTTGCCGATAGCGGCCTTAGCAAGCGAGGGAAAAGGTCAGATGGCCCTGCATGTGATGCGGCATAACTCGATCCTCGAAATCCTGGATGAAGAGGCCGAGGTCCGTGTGGCGCGGCTTGCCGAACAGCTCCACGTATCGGAAATGACGATCCGGCGCGATCTTTCGATGCTTGAAAGCCAAGGGAAACTCCGGCGCGTTTTTGGGGGCGCCGTGCCTGCGGCCGAGGCCCCACCCGAGACCGTTGCCAAGCGCGCTCTTCAGAAATCTGAAGAAAAACGCATGATCGCCCGACAAGCAGCGGACTTCATCAAGGCCGGAATGGACGTCTTTGTAGGGGGCGGGTCGACAACGCTTTTTTTGAGCGAGGAGACCGCGTCGGACGCGGCGGTGCGATACACGACCAATTCCATGGAAATCGCGAGCCGCTTCTGTGAGAATGCGGTGCGCGATGTTCACGTCCTGGGCGGGGCGCTCCGCCGTGGCGCCCACACGCTGATGGGACCGGAAACGATCGAGATGCTCGAGCGTCGCAGCTTTGATATCGCTTTCATAGGTATCACGGCAATCGAGGCGCGTCATGGCTTTCTGGAACCGACCGAGTGGCACGCCTGGCTAGTGAAAACCCTGCGCAATCGGGCGGCCGGGCTGCTCGTTCTGGCGGACCATACGAAGTTCACGACTCTGAGCGATCTGCGCGTGCTGGATTTCGGCGAGGTCGATGTGTTGATCACCGACCGTGCCCCCCCTGCAGAGCATGTCCAGGCGATGGCGGGACATCGGATTCGCACCGTCTATCCGGGCGCAGAGGCAGCCGCGTGACCATGGATGCGGCCGTGCTTGGCCCGCCAGCAGAACCTCCGCATGCGGGCCCATTCGCCATTGAAGAGCTTGTACATATGGCCGAACGCGCGGTGATCGGCGCGGGGGCGCCGATCGCCATCGCTGAGCGTGTTGCGGCGATGCTTGTTGATGCGGATGCGCGCAACATCGCCTCACATGGCCTTTCACGGCTGCCAAGCTACCTGCGGCGGGCGCGGGCGGGCTTGATCGATCCGAACGCCACGCCGCAGGTTCTGATCAAGTCGCAGGCCACGGCGCTGATCGACGGCGCCAACGGCTATGGCGTGAGCGCGGCGGATCTGGCTTGTTCCATGGCATCGGACTGCGCGCGGCGGCTTGGTGTCGGCTGGGCAACAACGGTCCGGTCAAACCATGTGGGCGCCCTTGGTTTTTTTGTGCGCGAACTGGCGCGTGCCGACTTGATTGCACTCATGTGGTCGAATGCGGCGCCATCGGTCTGCGCTCATAATGGCTGTTTCTCGATCCTAGGGACCAATCCAATCGCAATGGCCGCGCCGCGCCATCCCAACCCGGTCGTGCTCGACATGGCGACCTCGGCGGTGGCACGGGGCCGTGTGCGGCGCGCGCTGGCTGAGGGGCAAGACATACCGCTTGGATGGGGCGTTGATGCGACCGGAACCGGCACCGTGGACCCGTCTACAGCCCTGGCCGGCGCCTTGTTGCCGCTCGGCGGCGCGAAGGGATATGGCCTGTCGGTCTTTGTCGAGATTCTCAGCGGGGTATTGGGCGGCGGCGACAGCCTGGACGACGTCTACGACACCGAGAAGCTATCAAGCCCATCGGCGATCGCATTCACGGTCGTCGCGCTCGACCCTGAACGCTTTACCACCCGAGAGCAGTTTGATGAGAGGCTTGAAAGCGTGATCGCGCGGTTGAAGGCATCCGGCGAGAATGAGATCTTGATGCCCGGCGAGCGCGAGGACGCCGCCTACGAAACCGCACAAAACAGCGGCGTTGTTCTGGCGCGTGACGTTTATGAGAACCTGGTGCGGGAGGCAGGCCGATGACGGAGACGCAATCATTGCCGGAATGCTTGGCGAGCGGCTTCGCCCAGGCCATGGCGACGCATAGTCCTTTATCGGCCGTTCTCGCCGAAGCGGCAGGCTTCGAAGCGCTTTGGTTGTCCGGCTTCGAAGTGTCGGCGCTTTATGGCCTTGCCGATGTCAGCCTTCTAACCATGTCCGAACATCTGGCGTTGCTGCGCGCAATCTCCGCGCGCTGCACGATACCGATCATCGCCGACATCGACACTGGCTATGGCAATGCCGTGAATGTCGATTATGCCGTGCGCTCCTATGAGCGTGCCGGCGCGGCGGCGGTCGTCATCGAAGATAAGACGTTTCCCAAGGTGACAAGCTTGATCGACGATGGCCGCCAAGAACTGTTGCGGCGAGAGGAGTTCGCGGGGAAAATCGAGGCGGCTTGCTCAGCGCGGCAGTCCGAGGCGTTTGTGATCATTGCACGTACCGAGGCGCTGATTGCCGGCCTTGGACAGGCCGAGGCGCTCGATCGCGCCCGCGCCTACTGCGAAGCTGGTGCGGATATGGTCTTCGTTCACTCCAAGCAGCGCACCCCGGACGAGATCGAGGCGTTCATCGCGGCGTGGGATGGCAGAAGGCCTCTGGTGCTCGCACCCACTGCCTATCCGGAGATGACGGCCGAGCGCATGCGCCAAAGCGGCAAGGTCGGGTTGGCGATCTGGGCAAACCACGCCATCCGCTCAAGTGTCGCCGCCATGCGGACCACGTTCGAGCGCATTCGCGCAGACGGTGGCCTTCTCGGTGTCGAACAAGACATCGCCTCGGTCAACGAGATCTTCGCGCTCCAGAACATGGATACCGTCAAAGCCGTCGAGAAACGCTTCCTGCGTTAAAGTGCTTTTTTATGGAGCCTACCTCGAAGGCGCGCGCTCCCAACCCCAAGACATCTCCTAAGGTCCGCGGGAGAAAGCCCGATCCATCTTGATCGGGGTCAGCTCCCGGTGAAAGGCTCTACTGGGCTCTCATAAGACGGAGGTCAATGATCCCCTTCTTCCGAAGCCGGCTGCGTCGTGTTTGGATTTGTTTGTTATTGTTCGATATTTTGATTGATATAAGCGATTTCATAAAAGTGAAACATAAATGAACAATCCTTGTAACAATCGCTCTGCATAGGTCAGGCGTCGTCGAAACGCATACAGGTGCCGCGTGCGCCGCGCCATTTGGCGGCTCGCCGCTTTGCGGGCGAGGCAACCGTTTCGCATGGCGTCTTGACCGTTAACCTGCTGAGGATCCTGACATGAAACTCCGAACGACTGCGACGCGCGCTGCGCTGATCGCGGCGCTTACCGCGACGGGCTGGGGGACGCTCGCCATGGCGTCTGAGCCGGCAGACCTGGTGATCGCCACACCGAACATCCCCGTACATCTCGATCCCGCCAACCTGAACCGGAACGTCAATTGGCGGTTCACGCACAATGTCTTGGAAAGCTTGATCCAGTACGATGCTGAAACCGGCGTGTTCGAACCTGGCCTGGCAACGGCCTGGGAAGCCATCTCTCCAACGGTGCTGGAACTGACGATCCGCGAGGGCGTTCAGTGCCACAATGGCGAGCCGTTCACGGCCGAGGACGTTGCGATCGTGTTCGGATCTGAACGCCTGCTTGACGAAGACGCGCCGGGCCACGCGGTCGGCAAGCTCCAGTTCTTCCCCCATTTGTCCGCTGTCGAGGCTATCGACGACACCACGGTGCGGATGACCACGGAAATCCCGGATCCGCTGCTGCCGCTGCGGCTTTCAACGAGCGTTGCTGCGGTGCCCTGCGGTGACGCCTATCTGGCCGCGGACAATTGGGAGGCTTGGGGCGCCTCGATCATCGGCACTGGCCCCTACATGCTTGAAAGCTTCAGGCCGGGTGAGATCAACAGTTTCACGGCGTTCGACGGGTATTGGGGCGAGAAGCCTCCTTATGACAGCTTCACCTTCCGGGTCGTCCCCGAGGTCGGTGCCCGAGTTGCCGGGCTAATCGCGGGTGACTTCCACATCATTACCGAAGTCACGCCGGACCATTTCGCCTCGATCCAAGGCGGCGGTGCCGCGGTCGTTGGCGGTCCGATCAACAACATTCGCATGATTGTCTATGATCAGAACCATCCTGCGCTGCGGGATCCGCGGGTTCGTCGCGCGATGAGCCTCGCCATTGACCGGGAGTTGATCGTCGAGACGATCTTCCAGGGCCGCACCGATCTGCCCAATGGCCTGCAGATGCCGTCATTCGGTCCGATGTATGTCGATGAGCACAAGCCGACCGGTTTCGATCCGGATTTGGCGCGCGCATTGCTCGAAGAAGCCGGTTATGATGGCGAGGAGATCTCCTATCGCTATATGACCGACTACTACACCGGCGAGGTCCTGACCGCGCAGATCCTGCAACAGATGTGGCAGGATGTCGGTCTCAACATCCGCCTGGAGCTGAAGGAAAACTGGGCCGAGATCACCGGCGCCGATGCGCATGAGGGCCGCGGCGTCATGAACTATTCCGCGACGGCGGTGTATCCTGACCCGGAAGGTCAGCTCTACCGTCTGTTCGGACCGCGCGGGCCTTTTCAGAACAATGGCATCTGGGCCAACAGCCGCTTCAACGAATGGGGCGCGGACCTGGCCAGTACGGATCTGGACATCCGCCGCGCTGCATTTGCCCGGATGCTGGAGATCTACGAGTCGGACGCTCCGTCCACCTATCTTCACGTGCTTCCGACCTTCCTGGGCGTGGGCCAGGCGCTGAACTGGGAAGCTGGAAACACCCACTTCATGGACTTCCGCGCCACCGCACAATAAGCGGGCGCGATGCTGGCGCCGGCGGCCTTTTTGCTGCCGGCGCAAGTACGTTTTCGATCAAGTTGATTGAGGTGGGGGTGTGATGGAACGGCTACTTGAGGTCGCGCAACTGCGCGTGTCATTCCCGTCCGAATCCGGACCTGTCAGCCCGGTCGAAGACGTCAGCTTCGACGTTCATGCAGGTGAGATCATCGGATTGGTCGGCGAGAGCGGTTGCGGCAAGAGCCTCGGCGCGCTGGCCCTTATGGGGCTCGCTGGGCCGACCGCCACAGTGTCGGGAAGCGCGCGCTATGGCGGCATCGATCTCGTCACCGCGCCGCAAAAAGAGCTGGAGCGCTTGCGTGGGCGAGACATTGCGATGATCTTCCAAGACCCCTTGTCGACGCTCAATCCGATCATGACCATCGGCGCTCAGATCGCCGAGGCGTTGCATCTGGGTGCAGAGCGGCGACAGTCCTCGCAGCAGATCCAAAAGACCTGTGTCTCGCTTTTGAGCGAGGTCGGCCTGCCGCAACCGGCCGCGCGGTTGCGGGCCTATCCGCACGAATTATCCGGTGGCATGCGTCAACGCGCGATGATCGCCATGATGCTGGCGCGCGAACCAGCGCTTCTGATCGCAGATGAACCAACCACCGCCCTCGACCCAACTGTTCAGGCGCAAATCCTGGCCTTGCTTAAACGCCTGCGCCAGCAGCGCGGTGCGGCCATCTTGCTGATCACACATGATTTTGGTGTCGTCGCCCAGACCTGTGACCGGATTGCCGTCATGTATGCCGGCCGGATCATCGAGACAGCGCCCGTCGAGGACATCTTTTTCCGGCCGCGTCATCCCTATACGGCAGGCCTGCTTCGGGCGCGGGCGTCGCTTGGGGGAGGCGAGCGTCCGTTGGAACCGATCCCAGGGATTGTCCCGCCACCGGGCGGTCGGCCGAAAGGATGCAGTTTCGAGCCGCGCTGTGCGCTGGCACGGCCAGAGTGCCGTTTATCGGCGCCGCTTCTGACAGGCGATGCGCACAAATTCGCCTGCCACGCACCATTGCCGGCACGGTATTCTCGGCCGGCAGAACCGGCTCGATCTTTGGCGTGGCCGGTTGCATGAGCGAGACGCCGCTGCTCGCACTGGAAGGTGTGTGGCAAGCCTTCGCGATGGAGCACGGCGCATTTCTGCGTCGCCCGCCGGCTGCGACGGTTCTCAAGGATGTGAGCCTGACGCTCCAAGCCGGTGAGGCCTTGGGGCTTGCCGGTGAGAGCGGATCGGGCAAGTCGACGCTGGCGAAATGCATCTTGCAGGCGCCTGCGCCCGTGCGCGGCAAGGTTTACTACCGCGGTCACGATGCCCAAAGCTTGAGCCGTGCCGACCGGCGCGCCCTCCGCCATGAGATTCAGTATGTTTTTCAGGATCCGCTCGCCGCGCTGGACCCGCGATGGAGTGTGCTGCCGCAGGTGGCCGAGCCGCTCGATATTCACCGCGTCGGCTCGCGCGCGTCTCGGGCGAACGCAGCACGGATCGCGCTGCGGCAGGTCGGTTTGGGCGCTGAGCTGGAAGAGCGCCTGCCGCATCAACTTTCCGGCGGCCAACGCCAGCGCGTCGTGCTGGCCCGAGCCCTCGTGCTGCAGCCAAAGCTCCTGATTTGCGATGAACCGGTCTCGGCGCTCGATGTCTCGATCCAGGCCCAGATCGTCAATTTGCTGAAAACGCTTTGGCGAGAGGCCGGGCTGTCGCTGCTGTTCATCAGCCACGATCTCGCGCTGCTGAGCCATCTCTGTCAGCGGATCGTCGTGATCTATGCCGGCGAGGTTCGAGAGATCGCTCCGACCGAAGATTTGTTCTCTCGTCCGGCGCATCCCTATACACGCAGCTTGATCGACGCTGTGCCCGCGCCCGACCCGACCCGTCGGCAGGCAGCGTTCGAACCGGCTCCGCTCGCCGCACCGCCCGATCCAACCGTGCCGCTGTCCGGCTGTTCGTTTCGCAACCGCTGCCCGAAGGCACGCCAATTGTGCGCCGAGCGCTCGCCCGCACTTCAGCCCTTAGGTAAGGGGCGCTTGGTCGCCTGTCACTTCCCTCTGAAAGACGAGGCGGTGTGATGGGGCTATTGCTGGTGCGCAAGCTGGTCCGTGCATCGATCACCGTTCTTCTGCTGGTCACCGCCGTCTTCCTCATCCTTCGCGCGTCAGGAGATCCTGCGGTAATGATGCTGGGGGTCGAGGTTTCGCCTGTGGCGCTCGAAAACTTTCGCGACCGGTGGGGGCTCAACGACCCGGTCTGGGTGCAATATGTCATCTATCTGAAGAGCCTTGCACAAGGCGATTTCGGACGTTCCTACATCGGCGATCGGTCGGCGTGGGATGTTGTGGCCGAACGCCTGCCCGCCACATTGATCCTGATGGTGTCCGCGACGGTGCTGGCCGTCGTGGCTGGCGTGTTGGCCGGCGTCCTGGCGGCGCTGAACCGGAATTCCTGGATCGATCGCCTAGTCATGATCATCGCCGCTGCAGGGTTCAGCGCGCCCAATTTCGTCCTTGGCATTTTTCTGATCGTGTTGTTCGGCGCGATCTGGCAGATCCTGCCGACCACAGGCAGCGATACATTTTGGCATGGCGTCCTGCCCGTACTGACGCTTGCCTCGGCGGATGCTGCGGTGTTTGCGCGTTTTACCCGCTCTGCCGTGCTCGAGACGCTCAACCAGCCTCTTATGCGGACGGCTCTGGCAAAGGGCGTCCCATACCGGGCGGCCGTGTTGCGGCACGCGCTGCCAAATTCGGCGATCGGTCTCGTCACTGTGTTCGGGCTCTTCGTTGGCCGCCTCGTCTCGGGCGCTGTTGTGACGGAAAATGTCTTTGCCTGGCCCGGCGTCGGCAGTCTGCTTGTGCTCTCGGTCGAAAACCGCGACTTCGCCGTCGTCCAGACCATCGTCATCCTCATCGGAATCACCATGGTGTGCGCCAATCTCTTGGTCGATCTGTCCTATCTCTGGCTGGATCCTCGCACGCGCCGCACGAGGTCCCGGACATGAGGGCGGGCTTCAGGCTTCCGGCGCCCAGCGTGGTCCTGGCCGCATCATGGCTCTTCGCTATTGTTTTCGTCGCAATCCTTGCCGATCTGATCGCGCCTTACGATTTCGCCGCCATCGATCTCCGAAACCGCTTCGCGCCACCCGTCTGGTTGGAGGGCGGAAGCTGGAGCCATCCGCTCGGCACCGACGATATTGGACGCGACCTGCTGTCGCGGCTCATCGTTTCGATCCGTATCAGCCTGTTTGTGGCGCTGCTAGGCACGCTGATCGGCGCCGTGCTGGGCACGCTGGTCGGCTTCGTTGCCGCCCATTTCAAGGGTTGGGTGGATGATCTGCTGATGGTCGCGATAGATTTCCAAGCCGCAATCCCCTTTCTCATTTTGGCGCTGGCGGTTCTGGCGCTTTTTGCCGAAACGTTCTGGGTCTTCATCCTTGTGATGGGGTTTTACGGCTGGGAAAGGTACGCGCGCATCGCCCGCGGACTGTCGCTCGCCGCGCAGGAACAGGGCTATGCGGTTGCGCTTGATCTTCTGGGAGCACGCCCGGCGCGGATCTATTTGCGGCATATCCTGCCCAACATTGCCAGCGCCCTGTTCGTCAATATGACGTTGAACTTCCCCGAAACGGTGCTGCTGGAAACGTCGCTGTCGTTCCTTGGCCTTGGGGTTCAGCCGCCGCTGAGCAGTCTCGGGTCGATGGTGGGCTTCGGACGGGATTATCTGCTGTCGGCCTGGTGGATCGCGGTTCTACCGGCTGCGGTCATCTTCCTCACGGCGCTCGCCTTCAGCATTCTGGGCGATTGGCTGCGCGATAAACTGGACCCAACGCTAAGGGAGAGCCCCTGATGATGAACGAAGCCACTGGCAACAAATGCCTTCTTGTCGGTGTCGATGGGCTGCGGCCCGACATCGTCAGCGAGGAATTGACGCCCAATCTCGCCGGTTTCGTCAAGAGTGGGCTGCAATGCATCAACAGCCGCTCGGTTTATCCGAGCGAAACCTACCCCAACATCGCCTCGCTTATCACCGGCTCGGCCCCACGCACCCATGGCGTGGTCGCCAACGCCTTTCTGGTGCCCGAAGTGGATCGCGAGCATGCCTGGACCGGGTCGGATATCGATCTCGTCGAAAGCGCAAATACGGCGTTTGGCGGGCGCTTCCATACGGCCCCGACGATCGGCGATATCCTCGGAGATGCAGGTCGGAACGTCTGGAGCATCAGCACCGGATCGGCCGGCAGCGCGAGGCTCACGCATCCGACGGTCGATCGTTATGCGAACCATCTTTGCGTTATCGTCAAGAACCTGCCGAGATCACGGCCGGAAGGTGCGGCAAACATGGTCGAAGCTGTGGCGGGCCCGCCGCCAGAGACGGACCGGCCGGAGACGGCGTTGGAGCAGCAAACCTATGCAACGGATGCTTTTCTCGGACTGGCCGCACAGCGCAGTGTCCCCGATCTGGCGATTGTCTGGTACTCGGGTGCTGACCATGTGATGCATGCCGTCGGTCTCGGTGCCGCCGAGACCCATGAGATGATCCGCCGCATCGATACAGAGTTCGGCCGTTTGCTGGAGTGGTGGCGCGCTCACCCCGAGCATGAGCGCATCCAGATCGTCGTTTGCTCCGATCACGGCCATGTCACCCAGATCGAAAAGGTCGACCTGCCGGCGGCCTTGGCGGAAGCGGGCTTCAAGGTCGGGACGACGCTGGCGCAGGGCGCCGATCTGGTTCTGGATTCCTGTTATGGATGGAGCGGCAACATTCGCGTGCGCGATCGTGATCCCGGCCTGCAGGAGGCCGTTTGCCGGGCCATGATGGAGATGCCCGGCATGGGGCTGATCTTCACCCGCGGGCACGACGGCATAGAGGGCCGTGTCGAAGGAACCTTCGCGCAGTCGCTGGTGGCGCTCGACCATCCAAGCCGGGTGGCGGACATTGATTTCTGTTTCCATGCCGAAGACCGGCTCGATTCCTTCGGCTATCGGGGCGTCTCGTGGTCGGGCAACGGCAAAACCATCGGCGCCAGCAATCATGGCGGTTTTCACGCGAAGTCCATGCATACCCTGCTGGCCTTTGGCGGCGCGGCCTTGCGCGAACGGGCCGTCAGCGCCCTTCCGGCCGGGATTGCCGATATCGCGCCGACGCTGCTGCGCGTCCTTGGTGTCGGCAGTCCGGTTCCGACCGGGCGGGTGCTCGAAGAGGCGTGGTCCGAAGAGGCCGATCCAGGCGAGCCGCAAGCGCGGCGTTGGACAGTGGGGGCAGGCGGCTACGAGCAAGAACTGAGCGCCGACCAGTTGGGTGGCCGAACCTACTTCCGCGAAGGACGGCGCGTAAGCTGAGAACGCAATGACAGCAGTGCCGATCGCTTGCCAGTGTCGGCGATCTTTCTGGCGCCCTTCTCGTCACCGGTCAACCTTAATCCGCAGCGGCACGGCGCCAGAGTGCCCGGGCCGCCATTTCTGCCTCCCGCATGATCGCGCCCTCATCCGCGAGCGTGGCGCGGCCATTCTCCACCGTGATCACGCCGTCGATGATCACATGGCGCACGTCGCGGCCTTGGCCCACATGGACGAGGTTGCCAAGCGCATCGGTCATCGGGATGAAATGCGGCTGGGCGACGTCGAAGAGGACGATGTCGGCCTTTTTCCCTTGCGTGAGCGAGCCGATGCTGTCCGCCATACCCATGGCGCGGGCGCCGTTGATTGTCGCCATGGCGAAAACATCTTCCGGCTGCCAGTCATCGTCGATCTTTCCCTCCTGAAGCCGCCCGACACACAGCGCCCAGCGCATCAGTTCGACCATGTCGGCATGCATGTTGTCGGTGGAGAGGCAAAGGTTGGCGCCCGCCCCGCGCAGCCTGAGCGTCGGCGCCATGGTCCCGCCGGTGGCGTTGCCCTTCGGGATGTGGGCGACGTGGATGCCGCCTTTGCCCGCCTTTTCGATATCGCTGTCGGTCATGAAGATGCAGTGCGCGGCAATCAGACGGTTGTTGAGGAGGCCAAGCTCTTCAAGGAGTTCCGCCGGGGTCTTGCCGTCGCGCTCTTTGATGCGCTCGACCTCAATCCGGCTTTGGGCCAGATGGGTCGCGACGATGAGCCCGGTCTGGTCGCGGGTTTCGCGGATCGTGCGCAGAAAATCCGTGGAGCAGGTATCGGGCGCATGGGCGGCTAGTTGGACACCGAGGCGTCCGTTCATGGCACCGTGGAAGCGTTGAGCAAGCGCCAGCGCCTTTCCGAGCGTCTCTTTGCCGATCGCCATGTCATACGCCCAACGGCCCTTGGAGACGCCCGAAAAATCCACATCGTGAATGCGGCCGCATGCCGTCACTCTCAGACCAAGCGCGCCCTGGGCCGGCAATGTCTCATCCACATGGACATAGGTGTCGTTGATGAGGGTCGAACCGAACTTCATGGCTTCAAGCGCACCGAGCCGGGCCAGCGCAACCGCCTCTTCTGGGCTCACCATATGGCCCTGCGGCACGCCGGGCGTATAGGCCGGTGCAAAGCCCATATCCTCGGCAACGCCACGCACCATGGTGAGGATCGCGTGCGTATGCACGTTGACGAGCCCGGGTGTTGCCATCAGGCCGCTTCCGTCGATCAAGCGCTTGGCAGCGGGCGCGGGCCCCTCGGCCGGGCCGACAAATGTCAGCGTGTCGCCCGTGACTGCAATCCGGCCTTTTGCAATCTCGGGCTGGTCCGGATCGGATGTGAGGATATGCGCGCCCTCAATGACGAGATCGGCAAGCGGTTTGGCGTTCGGGGCTTCGGTCATGGCGTTTCCTTAAAAGGCGCAATCGTTTAATGGCGGACGTCAGAAGCGGGCGATGTGGCGCAGGAACTTCCTGGTTGCGTCTTCTTGCGGACTGCCGAAGAGCGCCTCCGGCGGGCCTTCCTCGGCAATGACGCCGCCCGCCATGAAGATCACCCGGTCGGCCACCTCGCGCGCAAAGCTCATCTCATGGGTAACGACCATCATGGTCATGCCGCTTGCCGAAAGCGCGCGCATCACATCGAGCACCTCCTGGACGAGTTCCGGGTCGAGTGCCGAGGTCGGCTCATCGAACAGCATCATGCGCGGCTCCATGGCGAGCGCCCGGGCAATCGCCACCCGCTGCTGCTGGCCGCCTGAAAGCTGCACCGGGCGCTTGTCCATGTGATCGGCAAGCTGGACGCGGGTGAGCTCGCGTTCGGCGAGCGCACGGGCTTCCGCCTTTGCGAGCCCGCGCACTTTTTCAGGTCCGATCGCCACATTGTCGCGGGCGGTCAGATGCGGAAAAAGGTTGAAGCGCTGGAAGACGAAGCCGAAATGGCGCCGCTGATCGGCAAGGGCGCCCTGGCTTGCCGGCCGCCAGGCGCCACGGGGGGCGGTGAAAGCGCCGCCAATCGTCTCGCCATCAAGCCAAATTGCACCGGCGTCCGGTGTTTCCAGATGGTTGAGGCAGCGCAGAAGCGTCGTCTTGCCCGAGCCCGATGCGCCGATGACGACAACCGTTTCTCCCGCCCCGACGTCGATATCGATGCCGCGCAGGACATGCTGGTCCCCAAAGCCTTTCTCAAGGGCCTCAATGCGCAGGAGCGGAAAGGCGGACGAAGCTTTCTCGGCGCTCACCATTGCGGCAGCCTCCGCTCAACCTCCCGCGATAGCCAGCTGAGCGCCTTGAGCAGCACGTAATAGTAAACGGCGAGGAGGGTGTAGATCTCAAACGGCACGAAGTGGATGGAGATGATGGCCTGGCCGGCGCGGGTGAGTTCATAAACTGAAATGACCGAAAGCAGCGAAGAGTTCTTCACGAGGCTGATTATTTCGTTGGTGAGCGGCGGCACCATCTGACGGTAGGCCTGCGGGAGAAGGATATAGACGAGAATTTGGCCGTTCTTCATCCCGATGGACCGGGCGGCCTCGGTTTGGCCTTTTTCGATGGCGCCCACGCCGCCGCGCACGACTTCGGCGACGAACGCGGCCGCATTGAGGGAAAGCGCGAGCACGCCCGCCCAGAATTCATCGAGCCTGATCCCGATGACCGGCAGCGCGAAGAAGACGAGGAAAATCTGGATGAGGAGCGGCGTGCCTCGGATAAAGTCCACATAGGCCGCAACGACCCACCGCAAAAGCGCGCTTTGCGACAATGAGGCCAGACCGGAAACGGCCCCGAGAAAGAGCCCGATGATGGCCGACAACGCCGACACCTGAAGCGTAACGACCGCGCCCTCGAGAAGAAGGGGCGCGGCCTTTCCGACGATCGCCCAGTCGATGGTCATCGCAATCTCTGTGCAGTCATTTGGGTGATGGTGCTCTCTCCGGTCACGCGCCGCGATAGCCGGCAGGCGCATGGTGCCGCATGCCGTGGATGGCCGGAGCCATTACGGGCGCACGGCACCGCATGGATGCGCGGGGCGCTCAGCTGAAGGTTGGAATCGTGTCGGCGAGATCCATGCGGAAGCCGAACCACTTTTCCTGCAGCTTGTAGATTTCGTCATTTTCCTTGAGCCGGGTCAGCTCGGTATCAAGGAAGGAGACGATCTCCGTATCCTCTTTGCGCGCGGCAATGCCGGCCCAGTTGGGTTTGCCCACCGGCCTGACAAGCGCGTAAGCGCCGGGCCGGTCCTTCATCACCTGACCGAGTGTCGGCAAGGTGTTGAGGACGCCGTCGACGGCGCCTTGCGAGAGCGCCAGATAGGCGGCGGGGTGATCGTCATAGATTTTCACGTCAGAGAAGCCCGCGCCCTTGGCGGCGGCGATTTCCGCGGAGAGCTCGTCCTTCATGGACTCACCGGGAGAGCCGAGCTTCACGCCGAGCACCTTGTCCGACATGTCGTTGATGCTGGTCATGGTTCCGGCATCGTCGGCACGGATGAGAAGCGCTTGCGAGGCCTCGGCATAGGGGATTGAAAAGGCGACCTTTTCGAGCCGCTCCTTGCGGTAGCTCATCGAACTCATGATGATCTCGAAACGGCCCGCATAAAGCGCAGGTATGATGCCGGACCATTGGGTGTCGATGAACTGGGGCTCGACGCCAAGTTGCTCGCACATGATCGCTGCCAGATCGACGTCATAGCCGACAATCTCGCCGCCATCGCGGAAGGTGAAGGGCGGATAGGTGGCCTCGCAGCCGATGCGCAGGACGCCGGCCTCCTTGATCTTGGCAAGCGTCACCGGCTCGGCAAGCGCCCGGTTAATGCCGATGAAGGGGAGGGATGCGCCGAGCGCTAAGGTGCCGCCGAGAAAGGTGCGGCGCGACAGCCGCTGGTTGCGGATGTGCTGGAGAGGGTTTGTGTGGTCTTTTGACATTTTCGACATGGGAAACTCCCGTGGTGGTGATACGTGACCGGAAGACACCGCTAAGCAATCCCCATGCCAAAAAATAACCCTTTATTTTCAATGGAAAATCTTCGATGGAATGCCATTTATGCGTGTTAAATGGTCGTTTGCCCTTGCTTTATGCAGGGTTAATTTTCGGCTCCCAGGAGGGCAGTCCTAGCGCCGTGCGCCAGTGGGCAGCGATCGCGGCCCGCGGCGCGGTCCAGGCGGTGCCGCGTTCCGCAAGCCCCGAAAGCAGCATTTCCAGTCCGCCGATCCGTGCCGGGCGGCCAATGATCCGCAGGTGAAGACCGACGGACATCATGCGCGGCGCATGCTCGCCTTCGCGGGCAAGACGGTCGAAGGCGGCAAGGCAATAACGGGCGAAATCCTCGCCATGGACGAAATGTCCGCCGGGACCGAAGCGCATGTCGTTGGTGTCGAAGGCATAGGGAAGAACCACATGGTCGTGGCCCCCGATCGCTTCAACATAGGGCAGATCATCGTCATAGGCGTTTGAATCATAGAGAAAGCCGCCATGTTCGGCGAGGAGCCTGCGGGTGGCGGGCGTCGAACAAGAGCGCGTATGCCAGCCGAGGGGCGGCGTCCCAGCGATCTCGGAAAGCGTCCGGTGGGTGCGGTGAATGACGGCGCGTTCCGTCTCCACGTCCATACCGGCATGGGTTTCCCAACGCCAGCCGTGGCAGCTGATCTCGTGACCGCGCTGAATGGCATCCTTGATCAGCCATGGGCTGCGCAAAGCCGCGCGCGCGCAGGTGGAAAAGGTGGCGGGCACACCGGCGTCATCGAGAACATCAGCAATCCGCCAATATCCGGCCCGCGTTCCATACGCAAAATGGCTTTCCATGCAGAGGTCGGGAACGCCTTCGACTTCATCGGCGACCTCATAGACCCCTTCGTTTCGCTCGTCGCCATCGCCGATGGAGAGTTCAGCGCCTTCCTCCACATTGACGACGATAGAGACGGCAACACGGGCGCCGCCGGGCCAGATGATATCCGGCGGGTTCCGCCCGTAGCCGAGGAAATCGCGGCGGTCGTGTTCAGGCCCAAGGTCAGGCCCAAGGTCAGGCCCAAGGTCAGGCCCTAGGTCAGACATTGTCCGCGAGCGCTGACACGGCTGCGGGGCTGCCGCGCTGAAGGTGAACGCCGGTGCCTGTTTCAGCCATAACGCCGTCTGAGACGACCACCTTGCCCCGGACCATCGTGAGCACCGGCCAGCCGGTCACGGCAATGCCCTCATAGGGCGTGTAATCGGCTCCGTGATGAAGGATCTCCTGTCTTATGGTCTCTTTCCGGTCCGGGTCCCAGAGCACGATGTCGGCGTCTGAACCGACGGCAATCGTGCCTTTCTTGGGATAAAGTCCGTAGGTCTTGGCGTGGTTTGTCGCAGTCAGAGCGACAAAGGTCTGAAGGTCGATGCGGCCTTTCTTAACACCTTCGGAGAAAAGGATCGGCAGCCGCGTCTCGACGCCCGGGATGCCATTGGGGATCCAGCGGAAGCTTTTTTGGCCATCGGGGTGTTTCTTGCCTTCAACATCCTCGTAGCGGAAGGGGCAATGGTCCGAGGAAAAGACGTCGAAGACGCCCGTCGTGATGCCTTCCCAGCAGGCGATCTGACTGTCGGTGTCGCGCGGCGGCGGCGAGCAGACATATTTGGCGCCATCGAAGCCCGCCGTGTCGAGGTCTTCCGCCGTCAGAACCAGATATTGCGGGCAGGTCTCACCGAAGACGGGGCGTCCGCGCTCACGGGCACGGCGGATTTCCTCCATTGCCTCGCGGTTCGAGACATGGACGATCATGATCGGCACATCGACAATCTCCGCAAGCGAGATCGCCCGGTGGGTCGCCTCCCGTTCGACAGGCACCGGCCGGGTCGAGGCGTGGAATTTCGGCGCCGTGTCGCCCGCGTCTTCGGCCCGGTCGCGCAGGAAAGAGATGGCATCGTCGTTTTCGGCGTGCACGAGCACGAGCGCGCCGGAGGTCTTGGCGGCCGTGAGCGTTTCGAGGATCTCCCGGTCGGAGAGCTTCAGTCCGTCATAGGTCATGAAGACCTTGACCGATGAGTAGCCGTCCGCGACGAGCGCCGGCAGTTCCTGGCCGAGCACATGCGGGGTGGGGTCGGAGAGTATGAGATGAAAGCTGACATCCACATGGCAATTGCCGTCCGCCAGGCCATGATACCAGGTGAGCGCCTCGCGTAGGCTCTGGCCCTTTTGCTGCAAACAAAAAGGCATGACTGTTGTGTTGCCGCCAAAGGCCGCGGCCCGCGTGGCGCTGTCGAAGTCATCGGCCATGACAACGCCCGGCCCGGACGGTTGAGAGATGTGGACATGGCTGTCTATGCCGCCCGGCAACACCAGCTTGCCGGAGGCATCGATAACGGTGCCTGCACTTTCTAGTCCTTCGGCAATCGCAACGATGCGGCCATCCGAGATGCCGATATCGGCCTGGAAGGTGTCGCTGGCGGTGACAATCGTGCCGCCGGTGACAATGGTGTCGAAGCCGCTCATGGCTGGGGCCACTCCCTTTGCAATGCGTTTGCTCGCCGCGGGCCGCCGTCATAGGGCTTTCCAGGCGGTGACGACGGACCGTTTCCACAGCGGAAACAAATTGCATGCCATATGCATGAATGGTAACCGCATCAAAGGCTTATGGTGCGCGCCCGGATTCTGCGATGGCTTGGGCCGCTCAAGAAATGCCCGAAAATCAGTCAGGCTGCCCAAAGGAGTGGCGCAGGCGAGGTGGTGTTCAGACAGTCCGTTGCGCGGCATCGAGAACAGCGCAGACGGCATCGCCCGTATGGAGCAGATGCTGGCGCCAGATGCGGCGGGCCGCGACGGGATCGCGCGAACGGAAGGCGGCCATGACCTGTTCGTGTTCGTCGAAGGCCTCGGTCCAGCGGTCGGGATCGACAATCGCAATATAACGTCCGCGCTTGGCGCGCAGCATCAAGGTCGCATGCGTCGATGTGAGGATCGGATTGCCGGAGGCATGGACGATCGCCTCGTGAATGGCGCTGTTCAGATCGAAATAGGCGTCCCGTTCGCCGCGCTCGAAATGGCCGCGCATCGCCTCATGCCGCTCTTCCAGGACCGCGAGGTCCTCAGGCGCGATACGCTCCACCGCCAGTTCGGCGGCGAGACTCTCAAGTCCCGCCAAAACCTCGAAAAGGCTTCGCGCTTCCGTCTGGGTGAACGGCACGACGCGCGCGCCCTTGTTCTGGGAAATCTCGACAAGGCCTTCGGTTTCCAGGAGTTTCAACGCTTCGCGCAAGGGGGTGCGCGAGACGTCGAGCTTTGCGCACAATGTGCGCTCGATGATCCGGCCGCCCGGTTCGAACTCGCCCCGGATGATACGCTCCCGCAGCATCTCAGCCACCTGTTGGGCAAGCGGCAGACGCCGCGACAGGCGCGCGCGCGGCCGCGTTCGCCTTGCGGGGATGGTTTCGGCGCGAATGTCCTGCATGGAAAGCTTGATGGTGGCCATCCTCCAACGTGATTCCGAAGATGCTAGCCCGACTCGCCTTTTCTTTGCACCCATGATTCGCGACCGCGAGCGGCGTGATGTGTATGTCCCAAAGTCTGCAAGGTCTTCGCGCACGCCGGCTCTGAACGGGATCAGATTTGCATCAGCGCCCGGATAGCCGCCGGGATCGGCTCGACAATGGGTATTGCGAATTGTGGCGCGAGCGCGCGTGCCGCGACTGCGAGCGGTCCGCCGCCGATGATGGCAGCCCGCGCGCCGTCCTCTGCTTGCGCGGTTTTAATGCAATCTGCGAGCTCCTCAACGAGCCGGTCTGTATCGGCCGTGAGCGCAAAGGGGGCGCTTCGCGTGTAGTGGATCGAGACGAGCCCGTCTTGATAGCCGTAGGCCTTTGCAAGCGCGCGTATCCTGCCATCGAGTTTGGGCGTCGTCGTGGCAATGGCGAAACGGCTACGCGAGAGCTGGTCGGCCTCCGACATGGCGGCTTCGGCAAGGCCGATAACGGGGCAAGGGAGCGCCTTTTGAAGCGCATCGCGGCCCGGATCGCCGAACGCGGAGACAATAACAGCGTCGAAGCCCTGAAGCCGCGGGGCGAGGACTCCAACCGCCTCCGCCGCAACGTCATAGGCACTCTGCGTGGTGATCAAGGGTGCGCCGGTTTCAGCGGTCACGGGTTCGACCACCCAGTGATTGGGTGCTGCCGTCCAGGCAATGTTCGCCATCAGCGCGGTGGTTTGAGCATTGGTGTTCGGATTGAGAAGCGCGATCCGCATGGCGTCCGATATTGACAGATGACGTGACAGTGCCATGCGCCAAAAAAAGCGGCACAGCACCGGCGAAGCGGCGGTTTCTTGTGCAATTACCGCCGAGGGTAAAATTATCTATCTTATTAAGATATTGATAATAAACAGTTTAATTCAATGGCATGCAAATTGCCTCGCTTTTCCTGACCCGGCGCCCCTGCCGGGGTGAATGCGAAAGGAGGTGATCATGGCAGTCACGACAAAAGGCCGGGGCGTTAACCGGCGGACATTGCTGAAGTCAACGGCAGTGGGTGCAGCGGCGACGCTCGCCATGCCGGGCATCTTGCGCGCGCAAACGAAGGAGATTGTCATCGGCTGCGCCGGGAGCCACACGGCGTGGATGGAGCAGATCGTCATCCCGCGGTTTGAAGAAAAGCATGACGCAAAGGTTCTTTTCGAGGGGACGAAGTCGCTCGTGAACCTTGAGAAGATGCGTTCGAACAAGGATGCGCCGTACCTCTCGGTCGTCCAGATGGACGATCCCGTCATGATCCTTGCGGTCGAGGAAGGGCTTCTCCAGCCGATCGGCGCGGACACCGTGCCGAACCTTGCAAAATTGCGCGAGGGTGCGGTGCACATGGACGGCATGTGGGCCAATTACGTACAGCCCTGGGCAGGGATCGCCCACAACACCAATGCCATGTCAGGGGTCGAAAGCTGGGCCGAACTCTGGAACCCGGCGCACAAGGGCAAGGTCATCATTCCCTCGCTGCAGAACACCGAGGGCATGTGGACGCTTTTCGCCGCCGCACATATTGCAACGGGCAAGCCGTTCGCAGAGGCGCAGTATGAAATCGATGCAGCGTTTGGAAAGCTCGAAGAGCTGAAACCCAACCTTCTGAACATCTACACCGTGCTCACCCAGTCCTTTAATCTTCTGGAGCAGGGTGAGATTTCGATGCTCTCGGGACAATTCTCCTCCTACGCCATTACCCGCAAGGAGGAAGGCGCACCGGTCGATCTTGCTGCGCCGAAAGAAACGATCTTCGCCATGCCGTCGGGCATCTGCATGGTCAAGGACGGGCCGAACCCGGAACTGGCAACGGCCTATATCAACGAGATGTTGTCTGCTGAATTGCAAACGGAACTCGCAGCGTTCGCCAAGTCTCTGCCCGCCAATACCGAAGTGACGGGCCTTGATGTCGTCCCCGCCGGCACGCCGGTCTTCGGACCGGACTGGGCCTTTGTGTCGAAGAACCGGAAGGACTGGATCGAGCGCTTCGACAAGCTGATGGCGGCCTGATGCTTCAACAAACGATCGGGGGGGTGGCGGCGCAGCAAACCGTTGCCCCGTCGGCGCCTTATCTGAGTGTTGAGAAGATCGCCAAAGCGTATCGCGAAACAAGGGTCGTGGAAGACCTCGACTTCGCGGTAGAGCGCGGTGAGCTTGTATCGCTTCTCGGTCCCTCCGGGTGTGGCAAGACGACCTTGCTGCGTTTGATCTCGGGCCTCGTCTCGGCCGATGCGGGCCGTGTCGTCGTTGGAGGACGCGACATCACCCGGCTTCCGGCCCACAAGCGCAACGTCTCAGTCGTCTTTCAGAACTACGCGCTCTTTCCCCATTTGAACGTCCGCGAAAATGTCGGCTTCGGCCTCAAGGCGCGCGGGCGCGCGAAGGCGGGCATCCATGACGCCGTCACCGAAGCCCTGCAATTGGTGCGCATGGAAGCCTTTGCGGACCGGCCCGTTTCAGCGCTCTCCGGCGGGCAGCAGCAGCGCGTTGCCGTTGCCCGCGCACTCGTCGTTGAACCGGACCTTCTTCTTCTCGATGAGCCTTTTTCCGCTCTCGACCGGAAGTTGCGCGAGACCATGCAGGTTGAGCTCAAAAGCCTTTTACGCGCCAAGGGCATGACGGCGATTTTCGTCACACACGACCAGGAGGAGGCGCTTGCCGTCTCAAGCCGGATTGCTGTGATGAATGCCGGACGGATCGAGCAATACGCCGATCCGGTCACGCTTTACACCCGCCCGGCGACAGGCTTCGTTCTCGATTTCGTTGGCCTCTCGACACGCATTGCCGGAACCGTTTCGAAATCCGAAAGTGGCTTCATTGAAGTGGACACGGCCTATGGTGTTGTGCGCGTTCCCGGCCGCTTCCGGCCGGGCTCGAAGGTGTTGCTCGGCGTACGGCCGGAGCGCATACGCCCGGTTTCTCCGGATGCCGCGCCTGCCGATAGCGAAGTCCGTATCACTTCCATGCTTGCCGATGTGATGTGCCTCGGCTCAAAGACTCACCTTTACGGCGAAGCGGCGGAGGATGACCGTCTTGTCTCGGAGGTCTCCGGAGCGCAGGCGGCTGAGAGCCTCTTGCCCGGTGAAAGTGTCGCCTTTGAATGGCCGCGCGAGGCGACCCTTGTGTATCCGCTGGGGGCGGCCTGATGTCGGTTGCGCTCCCGTCCGCCGAGGCAACCAGGCGCCCGCGGCTCCGCGTCGATCCCTTCGTGCTCCTGGCGGCACCGGGGCTGCTTTACCTCGCCATTCTTTTCGCCCTGCCTCTCGCCATCCTTCTGTTCAGAAGCTTCCAGGCCTCGGACGGCACGTTTTCGATCGCCGGCTATATCGCGTTCTTCTCCGATCCCCACAATCTGAGCGTAACCTGGCGGACCCTGAAGGTGGCGATCCTCTCCACGCTGTTATGCCTGGTGCTCGCTTATCCGACGGCCTTTGCGCTCGCGCGGGCGAGGGGCATCGTGCAGTCGCTCATCCTCGTCGCGATGGTGCTGCCGCTTTCGGTCGGTGTCATCGTCAAGGCGTTTTCATGGTCGATCGTGCTGCGCTCCGACGGCATTGTGAATCAGACGCTTTTAGCCCTCGGCCTCGTTGAAGCGCCCGTCCGGCTGCTCTTCACCGAAACGGCGCTTGTCATTGGCTCGGCCAACGTCTTTCTGCCCTTCATGGTGCTGCCGATTTATGCGGTTGTGCGCCAGATCGATCCGGAGCTGAGCCCGGCCGCGGCCTCGCTCGGGGCAGGGCCGTTCTTCCGCTTTTTCCAGGTCGTCTTGCCGCTGACACTGCCCGGCGTTATCGCCGGGGTCGCTTTCGTCTTTTCGCTGGCGATCTCGATGTATGTGATCCCGAGCCTTCTTGTCGGCGAGCGGCTGTCCACGATGTCGATGCTGATTGCGCGCTCATTTCTGTTCTTCCGCGACGCCCAACTCGGCTCGACCATCTCGGCCATACTGCTTCTCATGGCCGTCATCGTGGTGCTCGGCAGTTCCTATCTCGTCCGGCATGTGTCGGGGGGCCGCGCGTGACCCGCGTCGACCGGGCAGCGCTCGCGGCAAGCTGGGCGATCGCAGCCCTCGTCGTCATCTATCTGATGACGCCGCTCGTCATTACCGTCATCGTCTCCTTCACCTCATCGACGGTCTACACGCTTCCGCCGCCGGACTGGTCGCTGCGCTGGTATGAGCGGCTGGGTCGCCGCTCCGGCCTGATGGATGCGGTCGTTCTCTCGCTTAATCTTGCGGTCGTCTCGACGGTCATCTCGCTCGTGATCGGCACAGCCGCGGCGCTTGCGGTTGCGCGCGGGCGTTTCGCGGGCCGCGAGGCGATCGCGACCTTCGTCGTTTCGCCCCTGATGATGCCGGGCCTCGTCGTCGGCGTGGCGCTTCTGCAGTTTTTCCGCGAACTGGGCTTGCGCGATGCCTATGTGAGCTTGCTGCTTGCCCATGTGGTGATCACGCTGCCCTATGTGATGCGCACGCTGCTCGCGGCCCTGACGGTGTTCGATTTCTCGCTGATCGATGCCGCACGCACCCTTGGCCTCACCTATCCGAAGGCGGTTCTGAAGGTGCTCGTGCCCAATCTTGCCCCGGCATTCCTGACAGCCGGGCTCTTCGCCTTTCTGGCCTCGATGGATAACTACCCCATCTCCATCTTTCTCACCGACGCGCGCAACAAGACGCTTCCCATCAAGATGCTGCAATATCTGGAAGAGACGCCCGATCCGACGATCGCGGCGATTTCAACGGGGCTCATATTGATGGCCCTTATCGCGCTTATGATCGGCGCCCGCATCGTCGGTCTCAACAGGATGATCCAGGGCTGACCTGATGGGTGCAGTGATGCACATCTCCACGCCTTGCGGCCGCAGGCACAACCGATTACCGGTCGGCCTTTAGATCGCGTGCTGAATCGGTGCGGACCGGCTCGCACTTAAACAGCACCGAAAGAAGAAAGACTGTTTCAGGACACGGGACTTTGGACCGGACTGGAGGCCTCATGAAGATTCTGCTTGTTAATCCCAATACGACCGGGGCGATGACCGACAGCCTGTCTGCAGTGGCACGGGCGCATACGCAGCCTGGAACCGAAATCGTCACGGTGACCGCAGAGCGCGGGGTGCCCTACATCGCCAACCGGGTGGAGGCGCAAATTGCTGGCGCGCAGGTTCTTGAGCTTGTCGCCGCCAACCGGGACGGTGTTGACGCAGTCATTATCGGTGCCTTCGGCGACCCTGGCCTGCCTGCTGCACGCGAACTTTTCGACATTCCCGTGATCGGCATGGCGGAAGCGGCGATGCTGACAGCCTGCATGCTGGGCGACCGGTTTTCCATCGTGACCTTTTCGGTGGCCCTGAAGCGCTGGTACCTCGATTGCGTGGCCATGTACCGGCTTGACGGGCGTTGCGCGGGCGTCCGTGTGCCGGGTGCCGGTTTCCAGTCGATTGCCGCGGTCCAGCACGAACTCGAGGACGATCTGGTCGAACTCGCAAACGATGCAGTGGCAAACGACGATGCCGATAGTGTGCTTCTTGCCGGTGCTCCGCTGGCCGGCCTTGCCTTCCGGGTTGCCGGCCGCATTCCGGTACCCGCCGTTGATCCGATTGCGGCGGCGGTCCGTCAGGCCGAAACGCTGGTCGGTCTTGGCGCGAGCCAGACGCTCACCGGCCGAGCGCACCGCCCTCCAGCAAAGCCCACCGTTGGACTTGACCCCAATCTCGCCGACATGATCGAGCATCGCGACCGCCCGGTCGGCGCCCGGTAGCCGGGAAGATACCATCCGCTTCAGCACATATGCGTTAGCGGTGAGACCTCTTGCGCTTGCCGAAACCGGGGTTCGGTCCGTGCGGTCCCCGTCGCCCATGAGGCGTCCCCATAGGACGGCGGCGGACCGTCGAACGGTCATATCAAGGTTATACTATAAGTTGCTTGTGCGACGTCGAGGTAAGCAACCCAAAAAGGGAAGGGGAGCTACTCCGCAAATGGCTCGATGCGCCACAATGCGCCGTTGAAGCCACCTGGACTACGAAATGCCTCTGGATCTGTCGTGAGGATGTACAGGTAACCGTCCGGCCCTTGCTCAACGCCGCGTACACGGAGGTCTCCGATGGAAAGCCTCTCTTGCAAGACCACCGCACCGCTATCGTCGAGCTCCACACGCAGAAGAGCGCCAGGATTGCTAGGAGCGTCGGGATTCGGCCTTTGGCCCACTACCATTCCGGTTAAAAACAGATTGCCGGTCCAATCCGGGTATACTTCGCCAGTATAGATCACCTGATCGGATGGCGCGATCCTCGGTGACCAGACCGCAATTGGATCCTGCATGCCGGGCAGCGCCTGATGCGGCGTGATCAAACGGCGTTCCGGGCCATACTCGACCGAATAGGTCGCAAGTGGCCAACCGTAGTTTTCGCCGGGCTCGACACGGTTCAGTTCGTCGCCGCCCTGGCTGCCGTGCTCGCTTGCAAAGACACGCCCGCTGACCGGATCAAGCGCAAGCCCTTGAATGTTCCGGTGTCCATAGCTCCAGACCTCAGGCCGAACGTCCGGACGGTCGGCAAACGGATTATCGGACGGAACGCTGCCATCCGCATTGATGCGGACGACTTTGACCAAATGAGAGTCGAGGTTCTGAGCTTGTTCGCGAATGAAGCTTCCCCCATACGCACGCGGCGGATTCCCGCCGTCGCCAACCGAAACCAAGAGAGTGCCATCCGGCAGCCAAAGGAACCGCGAACCGAAATGCTGCGATCCGTCCTTGGTCTGGGACACTTCAAAGATCACTTCCACATCATCGAGACGGTGGTCGTTGAGTTGACCCCTCGCAACGCGAAGCCGGTTCCCTTCTTCCGTGCCATGCGCGTAAGACAGATAAACGTAGCGGTTGCCTTCAAAATCAGGGTGCGGCGAAACATCCAATAGTCCGCCTTGGCCGCTGCCGAAAACCTCGGGAAGGCCCGCGATCGGTTCGGGATGCAATGCCCCGTCCTGGACCAGGCGGAGGGTTCCGAATTGCTCGGTCACCAGAATGTCCCCTCCAGGCAGCCAAGCGAAAGCCCATGGCGCGTCCAATCCCTCGACGACCGGCGTAAGCGTGAGGTCGCGGGATGGCAAATCCATCACGTCGACCACCTCGGTCGGCCCACGGGTGATGAGCTCTTCCGCCGCGACGGTCTGGCTGAATGCGAGCGCTGTCGTGCAGAACATGATTGCAGGGCGGATCATAAGTGCGCTCCTCATGATTGCTGAACCGGCTGGGAATGCGTCGTTTCATGGGCTTGCGTGACCGCGTCTACGCGGAAGCCGTCATAGGACGATGGTTCCAGTATGGGGAGAAGGTGGGTTGGCTTCCCTTTGGTGACCAATCGAATTCATTGAGAAGGTGATCGAAGATGTTTATCACCGATGCGGCAGGCCTCCGCGAGGCGGCAAAAGAGTATCCGGCATTCAATCAAGCCATGCTTGGAGAGCGCGGAACGGCGTCAAAGATGACCAGCAAGACATGCGGCGAGGGTGCAAGGATGGAGTCCGCCGGTCTGCCGTGTGCGTGGAGGCACCGGCAGCGTGAAAAAACATGTCGAACTGTTCCTACCCGATGAGCCTGTAAACCAACGCGGTTTGGGTGTTTTCGGTATCCGCGATCGCGGCCGCGCGGATTTCCGCGTGATGGGGGGAGAGTGAGCAGGCTGGGTCGGTTGTTGCCGCATTCCCGTTGAGGGCAAAGGCCTGGCAGCGGCAGCCGCCCCAATCAATCGTCTTGCGTTCGCAGCTT
>JAKSCL010000254.1 GCA_022360615.1 Hyphomicrobiales bacterium | reverse complement strand
TGGTCGCGGTCATGCGCCTTCACGCCCTCGACAAGCTCGGCGATCGCCTGCGGCTGGTCGCCCCTCGGCTCGAAATCCGACTCAAGCTTGAAGGTGATGCCGCCCTCGGATTTTTCCGGGCGTTCCGGCCGGTGCGGCATCCAGGGCTCGCCCATGAATTCCGGGCGGCCCTTTTCGATGAGGTCGGCCAGCGCCTGGACGGTGGCGGTCGCGCCCTTCGCGCCGGGCGTGGCGATGACGCCGGCGTTCAGATCCTGCTTGCGCTTGCGTTTGGCGCGCTCCGCCGCCTTGGCTTCGGCTTCGAGCTTCTCGGCCTCTTCGAGCGAGATGTCGAGCCCGGCGATGGGGTTAAGCCCGGAGCCCGCCCGCTCCTTGGCGCTCGCCGGCCCGCCCATGCTGGTGCCGCCAGCGGTTTTGAGGAGCTTGGGTGTTTTGCGGGAAGTTTTTTTATCGCTCACGCCGGGTTCGGCGTTCTCTTCGGCTCCCGGTCGGGCCTCCGGCCCTTCCCGCCTCTTGAGCGCCTCACCGGCTCCGCGGGGGTGGGCTGACCGCCCGTCGCCCGTTCGGCCTTGTCTCGCTTCGCTCGATTCCGGAGAAACAGCATCATTCCGGCGAAAGCCGGAATCCATTGTTCCGTCCTTGCGCTCATCCGGTCTTTCAGTCCCGGTCGTGCCTTCGGCATTCCGCGCCTTTTGTTTCTTTGGCGTGTGTCTGAACCTCTTGGCGTCGCGGACATCGAGCGCGATGGACTCGTCGCCGCCATGCCGTGCCCGCTCCTTCGCCTTGCCGCGTGCGGTGCGCTTGGAGGTGCCGGGCGCTCCGGGGTGCGTGTCAAGCGGCACGCCCTCGCGCTCGCGGTCATGGCGCAGGGAGGGCGTCAGGCGGGAGGTGGTCTCGGTGGCCTCGGTGTCCGTGGCTTGTTCTTTTGTCCCTGTCGCGGCTTCGCCGCTCCGCGCCTCTTGCAGCAGCCTTACCCATTCGGGCGTTTCCGAAAGGGGCTGCGCTTCGAAGTCGGCCTGCGGAGCCTCTTCAAACTCGTCCGGAGCGCCGGAGGGTTTGCCGTCTTTTTTCGATGATTTCGCCATGGCCGGAATATGGGCCGAGTCCGATGAAAAGGCGAGGCAGAACAGTCATGAAAAACGACTGGCTGTCGGTCTGCCGCCAGTCCCTGTCACCGCCGCCTTTGCCTCAGCCAGCCGCCGCAACCGGAATGGCGGCGTGCGCGCTGCGCCCTTCCATGAAACCCAGACCGTCGGCAAGGACCGCGCCGATGCATCCGCCGAGAAAACCGAAAATGCCGCATCTGACCGGCAGGCTGAACTTCTCAAGTCCCTGCAATTCGGGGCCCTTACTGGCCGACTTCATTTCGGCCGATGGCCTTCGACGCGGGAAGCTTGTTCCCGTTCTGACGGATTGGCAGGTGCCGGAAACGGGAATTCATGCGCTCTATGCCGGTTCGACCGTCTACGTCTATCCGAAGACACGGGCTTTCATCGATTTCTCGTCGAGTACATGTACCCCAAGGCCCCGCCGTTCTCCGAGGACCGCTGGTGAAACATGTCTATGCGGCAACATTAAAGCAACTGGCCAGGATGGCGCTTGAATGCAATTTTGGCGACATAACAGTCAATCGCCATTTCTGCTTTCTCGCCACGTCCGGACGCGCAATGCACTTCGGGCTAAGGCCGGCTTTTGGCCGATACTGTTGAAAAAAGTCGGCCATCCGAGATTTTGCAGAGGAAATTAAAATAATATTTTACATATAGAAAATTTCTAGCTCCATATTCTGAATTATTGTTTATTTCTGGATAAATCACTGTGGGCGCGCCCTCTGAGTATCGCTCGGCGACTTTTTCAACGGAATTGGCCCAATCGAGACATCGAGTCTCGGGTGTCATCTTTTGGATTTCAGCATTGGTTGAATGCAATTGCGATAGGTCACGGGTTGGTTTGCCAATCGATCAGAGCGACATTGCCCCAGGTGCCTGGCGCACGCTCTACTGAATAGAGCCGAAGGCGGTGGACGATCCCCAGTTCGTCTAGGACGTCGGAGAGCGCATGGGCGCGCTCGCGCTCAAGGAGACGGCCCTCCAGCCCGACATGAAGTGGCGGAGCATAGGGGGCGCCAACGCTCTGCACCAGGACGACGCATCGAGCTGCGCAGTGTTGCATCTTCAACAACACGGTCGCGATATCCTCCATGCGATAGAAGGCGTTGCATCCGAGGACCACATCGGCCTCCAGCTCTGGCGCTTCCTCCCAACGGCAGGGCCAGAGCTGGGGCGGTGTTCCGAAGCGCGCCTCCCAACAGCGCAGCAGTTCGGCGCGCATGGCCATCGAGGGTTCGACGCCGACGATCTCGCCGACACAGCCAGCGATACGCCGTGTGAACGCACCGGTTCCGGGCCCAATCTCAAGTAGGCGGTCAGAGGACCGTAGCAGTGCCCGTAGGCCAGCGACCAGCGCATCGGCTCGCTGAGCCAGCGGGTTCCGCTCGTCGTATCCTGGCGCGTGATCGCACCAGAATGCCTCTTCTGCCGTCTGGTCACACCAGCGAGTGTCGCCTTCGGCTGCCTGGACGAAAGCCAGCTTCCAAAACGCCGATGGTGCCATCCGACCGGCCGATTTTCCCATTACCTCTCCCCGTCTGGCTGGTGGCACGCGAGGCCAATCGCTATAAGCGGGATCGCGATCTTAGAGCTTGTGAATTCAAGAAAACAATATGTTATAACATTACATTCTAGAAGCTTCGACTCCGATTCTCTTTTCAGGACAACGATATGCCAACCATTCGCGGCGAGCGCCGCCATGCATCTTTTCTGGTCACATTGCTGATGGCAGCACTGCTGAGCCCGGCCCTTGCGCGGGCGCAGCAGGCTGCAACCGAGAGCGTTGTCATCACCCTCGATGAACTCGTCATGACCGGAGGCGGCCGCCCTGAGCCGCTCGGCAAGATCGCGAGCACAGTTCAGGTGATCGACGCGGAAGAAATCCGAGAAGCACGCAGCAGTTCGGTCACCGAGTTGCTGAAGGAGCGCGCAGTCGGCTTTTTCAGTGAGTGGACGCCAGGTCAGACCTCCATCAGCCTGCGCGGAGCGCGCAGCGACGGCCAGGGCCGCGACTACCGGGGCCAGGTGCTGGTACTGCTGAATGGCCGCCGGGCGGGCACGGCGAACCTGTCCAAGCTTTCGCCAGACCAGATTGAGCGCATAGAGAGCATCCGCGGTCCTGCGTCGGTCGCCTACGGCAACCAGGCGATGGGCGGCGTGATTAATCTGATCACGCGCAACGGTCGCAGCGTCGAAGGCGGTGCGGCCTCAATCGAGGCGGGGAGCTACCAGTACGGCCAGGTGACGGCGGAGTACGGCACCTCGTTCCTCGACAACCTCGCCGGCTATATGGGCGCCAGCGGCATGATGAGCGGCGATTATGACGGCGGCTCCGGCAGCTCCACGCAGATCAACACC
>JAKSCL010000252.1 GCA_022360615.1 Hyphomicrobiales bacterium | reverse complement strand
TCGTCCACTCCTTCCATTTGGAGGCCGCGAACGAAAACGACGTGCTTGCCCGGACCGATTACGGCGGGGCCGTCACGGCGATTGTGGGCAGGGATAATGTGGTGGGCACGCAATTCCATCCGGAAAAAAGCCAGTCGCTCGGCCTTGCGCTGATTGGCAATTTCCTAAAATGGGTGCCATAGGCGGCGTGCGATTGGATTTGCCGTAACCGCAGGTTGTCGCAATGAACCTCGATCTCCAATGGTGGGCGCATGTCACTTCGATTTTGACCTTCATGATCGCCTTTGTCAGCGCCGGGATTGGCATCTGGGAGTATCTGCGCTACCGCCGCCAGCGCTCGGAAAAGCAGGAGCGCCTTGAGAGCTATCTCAAGCGCGAAAAAGAAAAGAGGACCGGCAAGGGCCAGCGCTCTTTGTTGAATATCGTCAGCAAAATCGGACTGACCGAAGATGAGATCCTGCAGATCAGTTTCCGTAGCAAACGGATTGAACGGCGGATCGATCCTAGCGAAAAAGGCTTCGCCGACCGGCTTTTGTTTGAGTATGTGGACGGACAAGCATGATCCTCTTCCCCGCAATCGATCTGAAAGACGGCGAATGCGTGCGCCTTGTCCATGGCGACATGACGCAGGCGACCGTCTTCAATAACGATCCCGCCGCCCAGGCCCGCACGTTTGAGGCGATGGGGTTTGAATATCTGCATCTCGTCGATCTGAACGGCGCTTTCGCAGGACGTTCCGTCAATGGCGAGGTGGTCAGGGCCATTCGTGATGCTGTTTCACTGCCCATTCAATTGGGCGGCGGCATCAGGGATCGCGCGGGGATCGACGAGTGGCTGGACCTCGGTATGACCCGGGTCATCCTTGGTACGGCCGCACTGCGTAACCCCGATTTGGTCAAGGAAGCTGCCCGGAACCACCCGGACCGGATTGCCGTCGGCATCGACGCAAAGGGCGGCCACGTAGCGGTCGAAGGCTGGGCCGAAACGGCGGAAATAGACGCCATTACGCTTGCCAAGAAATTCCAGGATGCGGGCGTTGCCGCCATTATCTACACCGATATCGACCGCGACGGCGTACTTGCCGGACTGAATATGGACGCAACGCTCGCACTTGCCCGCGCGGTCTCGATCCCGGTGATCGCTTCAGGTGGCTTGGCCTCCATGGCCGATATCGAGCTGCTGCTCCAGCCCGAGGCGCGTATTTTGCTAGGCGCGATTTCCGGCCGCGCGCTCTATGACGGGCGGCTGGATGCCGGGGAAGCGCTCGCCGCCATCCGCGCGGCGCGGGAGGCGGCGTGATGCTGAAAGCCCGCATCATCCCCTGTCTCGACGTCAAGGATGGCCGCGTCGTCAAGGGCGTGAACTTTGTCGATCTCGTCGATGCTGGCGATCCGGTTGAGGCGGCGAAAGCCTATGATGCAGCCGGCGCCGACGAACTTTGTTTCCTTGATATCACCGCAAGTCATGAAGAGCGCGCCATTATCTTCGACGTGGTCCGGCGCACGGCGGAGGAATGCTTCATGCCGCTCACCGTTGGTGGCGGGGTCCGGACGACAGACGATATCCGTGCGCTCCTTCTGGCTGGGGCCGACAAGGTGTCGATCAACACGGCTGCCGTAAAAGACCGTGGCTTTGTCGCCCGGGCGTCGGACAAATTCGGCGATCAGTGCATTGTGGTGGCGATCGATGCGAAACAGGTTGTGAACGGGGAATCTGCGGACCGCTGGGAAATATTTACGCATGGCGGGCGTTATCCGACAGGGATTGATGCCATTGAATATGCGAAGGAGGTGGTCGATTTGGGCGCGGGCGAAATCCTATTGACCTCCATGGACCGGGACGGAACGCGTTCGGGTTTCGACATTGGCCTTACCCGGGCCGTTGCAGATGCCGTTCATGTCCCGGTGATTGCATCCGGCGGCGTCGGTACGCTCGATCATCTGGTCGAAGGGGTGCGCGATGGGCATGCAACAGCGGTGCTGGCCGCTTCCATCTTTCATTTCGGCGACCACAGCATCGGCGAGGCGAAGCGCCATATGGCCTTAGCCGGTATTCCGATGCGCATGGACGGGATTGCGCGATGAGCAAGCTCGAGACGCTCGAGACGCTGATACGCGTTATTGAGCAACGCCGCGCAGCGGACGCCGAGACATCCTATACGAAAAGCCTGCTGGAAGCGGGCCCGGAACGTTGTGCGAAAAAGTTTGGCGAAGAGGCCGTCGAGGCCGTGATTGCGGCTGTTTCGGGCGATCGCGAAGCGCTAAAGACAGAGGCGGCAGATGTGGTATACCACCTTCTCGTTTTACTCAGCGTATCAAATGTCGCATTGGAAGAAGTACTGATGGAACTGGAAGGGCGTATGGGGCTATCCGGTCATGAGGAGAAACGAGCCCGTTCCACGGAGGGGTGACGCCGCCGCCAGAGAAAACAGCGAAAGCGTCAAGAGGTTTATGGACCAGTTTGCGCCGAATGACTTGTCGCCCTACCGGGTCTACCGCCGGTCTGACTGGGCAACGCTGCGCGATGACATGCCGCTTCCGCTCACGGAGCAGGAAGTGGAGCGGCTGCGCAGCTTGAACGACCGCGTCTCCATGACTGAAGTGGAAGACATCTACCTCCCGCTTTCCCGACTTTTGTCACTTTACGTGTCTTCCGCGCAGACGCTTTTCAACGCGACTCGGTCGTTTCTGGGCAATGGCGACCGGAAAATGCCTTACATCATTGGCGTTGCCGGCAGCGTGGCGGTGGGTAAGTCGACGACCGCGCGGCTTTTGCGCGCCCTTCTTGCGCGCTGGTCCCGCACGCCGAAGGTCGAACTGATTACGACAGATGGCTTTCTTTTGCCGAATGCGGTTCTGAAAGCCGAAGGTCTGATGGAAAAAAAGGGCTTTCCCGAGAGCTACGACACATCGGCCCTTCTTCGCTTTCTCACCGACATCAAAGCCGGCAAACGCAATGTGGAAGCACCAGTTTATTCGCACCTCGTCTATGACGTCATCCCGAACGAGACAGTTCTGATCGATCAGCCGGATATCCTCATTGTTGAGGGGCTGAACGTCTTCCAGCCGGCGCATCTTCCCAAGGATGGCAAGGCCATACCTTTTGTTTCCGACTTTTTCGATTTCTCGGTCTATGTGGACGCCGAGGTGGGCATCATCCGCGATTGGTATGTCAGCCGCTTCATGCGGCTACGTGAAACGGCCTTTCGCGATCCGAAGTCCTACTTCCACCGCTATGCACGGCTGAGCGATGAAGAGGCGGTCGAAACAGCGGATGGCATCTGGCAGCGAACGAACTTGCCCAATCTGAAGGAGAACATCCTACCGACGCGCCAGCGGGCGGACCTGATCCTTCACAAATCCGCCAAGCACTCGATTGAGGCCGTGGCTCTAAGAAAGCTTTAATCCAGCCTGTTCAGCAAGGTTCTTTAGGGATGTCTGCGGCCTTGCGCCGACATGGGCGATGACTTCGGCGGCCGCAATATTGCCAAGGGTGAGGCAGACCTTAAGATCATAGCCCTTTGCAAGACCGTAGAGGAAACCAGCGGCAAAAAGATCGCCGGCGCCGGTCAGGTCCTGGATATCATTGACCTTTGATGCTGGCGCAAGCGCGTATTCGCCATTCCGCATGGCCTCGGCGCCGTTCTCGCCTCGGGTGATGACGGCGAGTTCGGTACGTTCCTTCAGAAAACTCTGGGCCGTTTCATAATCCGCAGTTTGTGCAAGGGCGTGTGCTTCGGCCTCGTTCGCAAAAACAATATCAATTGTCTTGTCTTCGATGAGTTTCAGGAACTCGTCACGGAAGCGGTCGACACAAAAGGAATCCGACAGCGTAAGCGCCACCTTCCGGCCTGCGCCATGGGCGATTTCAGCCGCTTTCAGGAAAGCGTCTTTTGCGTGCGGCGGATCCCAGAGATAGCCTTCGAGATAGGTGATGGCCGAGGCTGCAATCAAATCGGCATCGATCTCAGCTGGCGTCAGTTCCGTGGAAGCGCCAAGAAAGGTGTTCATGGTCCGCTCCCCATCGGGCGTGATCAGGATCATGGAGCGCGCCGTCGCAAGCCCATTCGGCGCAGGCGGCGTCGAATACGTAACCCCAAAGGCGTTGATGTCATGCCGGAACACCTTGCCGAGTGTGTCGTCCTTCACCCGCCCGATAAAGGCGGCTCGGCCGCCGAAGGACGCAACCCCCGAAACCGTGTTTCCCGCACACCCGCCCGAGACTTCGCTTGCCGGACCCATATTGGCGTAAAGCCGTTCCGCCTCAGCCTCGTCGATAAGCCGCATGGACCCCTTCGTCAGCCCCTCTTGGATAAGAAAGGCTTCATTGGTCTTTGCGAGCACATCGACAATCGCATTGCCGATACCCAGGACGTCAAAACGCGTATCCGACATTCAGTCTCCAATGGGAAAGAGGGAGCGTGGAAGGATTTTGAAAGGCGGAATAATGCGCCTGCGGCAAAACCGCAAGTTGCAGTCTTCCACACATGGCTTCAATCCGCAAAGGAACCCTTGCAAGCCCACCTTCGACGTCAGATGTAAGGGGAGTTTTGGAAACGCTCTAATATCAGGCAACCCAGTATGATCGACGCCGCGATCAAAGCATTTAACGACATCTGGTCCACCCCTTTCCGGAACGTATTCTGGAAATCGCTGAGCCTCACTTTCCTCATTCTAGTTGCCATCTGGATCGGATTGCAGGCAGTGCTCGGCTTTTTTCTCGTTCTTCCCTTTCCCTGGCTTGAGACCGTTATCGCCATTCTGACGGGCGTTGGCGCGTTCATCGGCCTTGCCTTTCTGGTTGCGCCGATCACTGCGCTGGTCGCGAGTCTTTTCCTCGATGATATCGCAGACGTGGTGGAGCAGTCGGGTTATCCGGTCGACCCGCCGGGAAAGCCCTTGCCCATCGGGGAAGCGGTCGTCAATTCAATCCGGTTCACGGTGCTCGTCATCGCTGTGAACGTCCTCGCGCTCCTTCTTCTTCTCGTGCCGGGTGTCAATCTCATCGCCTTTCTGGTGGCGAATGGTTATTTGCTCGGCCGGGAATTCTTTGAGCTTGCCGCACTCCGGCACATGTCGCGTGAAGAAGCTGCGGAACTGCGGAGTGCCAAGGGATTGCAGGTTTTTCTGGCGGGGCTCGTGATTTCGGGTTTTCTCGCCGTCCCGCTTCTCAACCTTCTCACCCCTCTCTTTGCCACCGCCTTCATGGTGCATGTTTTCAAGAAGATGCGCTCGGGGGAGATTTAGCTGTTTTTGGAGCGTTTTCAGCAAAAGCGGATACCGGTTTTGCGCCTGGGAAGTGTTGCAAATCAAAGGGTTAGAGCTTTCGTCAGATACCGTACCGTCTTTTGTCCGCCATGGATCGCGCCACCGCCGACCTCTTTGAATCCAAGGGCTTTATGGAAGGCATCCGATCCAGGGTTCGGCGGATTGGCATTGACTTCGCAGCAGACTGTCCTGCGCCCGCTTGCGCGCGTCATGTCGAAGAGATCTTCGTAGAGCACCCGCGCGCAGCCTGTTCCGCGCGCTTCGGGGACAGTGATGATCCGGTCGACATAGACAAAGGAGGGATAGCGTGACCGGAACCACAAAAAGTTCGGGCTGTCATACTCCGCAGATTCGTCAAAAGCGATGAGAAAGGCATCGAGCGCTCCAATTTGCCGTGCGTAGAAGGCTTCCCGCAAAAGTCCGTTCAACGCCATCTGATCCAGAAAAGAGGTTTCAGCCGCGTGCGCATTGTTAAGCGCGAGCACC
>JAKSCL010000050.1 GCA_022360615.1 Hyphomicrobiales bacterium | reverse complement strand
TGTGAAGCCCTCCGCCGGAACAATTGCGTCCGGTTTCAAGAGGCCTGGTTTCGTCTTTCAGGACCCTCGCCTTTTGCCCTGGCGTTCGGCCCTGGACAACGCCGCACTCGGGCTTGGCGGGCTGGACACGCCGTCCGCGCAGCGGCGTGAGCACGCCGCCGTCATGCTCATTCGATGCGGCCTAAGCACGGATGATCTCGGCAAATTCCCAAGCCAGTTGAGCGGCGGCATGCGGGCCCGGGTGGCGCTCGCACGCGCGCTTCTCCATGATCCCGATTTGCTTTTGTTCGACGAGCCCTTCGGCAGTCTCGACATCGGCACACGGAACGCCTTGCAAAAACTGCTCTATGACAGAGTCCGGGACAATGGGATGACGATGCTGCTGGTTACCCACGACCTGAGAGAGGCGGTGAACCTTTGCAGCCGCGTCCTGGTGATGAGCCGCAAAGGGGGAACCATCGTTGCCGATGTCGCCGTTCCGCCCAGCGCCAACGTCCACAGCGATTGGGGGCACTCGGCCTCCACCCATGAATTGGTAACGATGCTTTTAGCCAACGAGGCGGTCAGGAAAGCGCTCTTTATCGGCTAACTTGCCGCTTCGGGATGTGGCTCCCGCCCATGCTGCGCCGTTTGGGCCAACCCTTTCGGCACGGCTACAATGTGATTGTCCCAAGACCAGCCATCTTGAACAGCCAAACCATTGTCCGGATGCCACAAACCGCCGGCACCGTCACTGAGGAGGAAGCCCGCCCGGTAGGCCGCAGCGCCGCAGACATCGTCGATGGCCCGCATCTCGACGGGGTTCTTGGTCTTCGTATCCCAAATGACCAGCCGGCCGCCGCGTGGACTGGTGGTCGCAACGCGCGCGCCATCCGCGCTGACGGCGACCGAACCGATATACTGGTTCATTGCGGCATAAAGCGCGCGCGGAGCCGGGATCAGCGCGATGTCTTTGCCTGTCTCATGCGTTCCCACCAGATCGACAGGATCGGTCTGGGCTCCCTCATATTGTCCGCCGAACCAGATTGTCCCGTCTCCAGCCTCCGTCATATGCCGGATGGAAAGCTGATGAAATGTGCGGGGCAACGTGACGTGATCGATCAGATCGCCCGTTTCGCAATCGAGATAGACAAGCGACGGCTCCATCTCGGCAAGATTGAGCTTTTGGCGCGGATAGTCGGGATGCGTTGCGATCCCGCCATTGGCGACCGCGATGGTCCGGCCGTTCCGCATGAAAAGCGCCTCATGTGGACCGATACCGTGCGTATCGATTTCGGCAATGCGCCGGAAGCCCAAAGCCACATCATAGACCCCAAGCACCCCGCGTTCGGTCTCGAAATCGTTTTCGGTGGCGTAGAGCAGATGACCGTCGGGAGAAAAGAAGCCGTGGCCGTAAAAATGCCGGTCATCGGGCGGCGCAAAGGCAGACAAACGCCGATGGCTGGAGAGGTCGAGGACAAGCGCGAAGCGGCCCGGACGGCGGGCGAAGACAACGGCCAAGCGCCCATCCGGCGCGATGGCCGCGTCATGGCCGCGCCCATCGAGCGTTTCCGTAAAAAGAAGCTGGGCATCTTCGTCGAGAACAGCGGCCGCAAACCGCCCATCCGCGCGCCGGCAACACGTGACGAAAGCCGGTTCACGTTTCCTGTCGGCGAAAGCAGCAAGCGGCAAGACACCGCTGGCGCCAAGGCCGAGAAGGACTGCGCGCCGGTCTATTGTCATGAAACGTCAATCGCCATCGAGGGAATTGAACCCGAGAATCAGGCCAAGTGCGCCTGGATAACGTTCCGAAACGACTCGGATAGCGCTTTCAAGCGGAATCTGCGCATAGACGAGACGGCCATGGGGCTCGGTCTCGGATGCCAGTACCGTCCAGGGTTCACCGGTCTCGCCCAGCTGGGCAATCACACGCTGAGCTTGAGCCAGTTCGAACGACCGCATCTCAGACCAGCGGACAACATTGGCGGGCAAAAGTGCATCGATTCCGCCATCTGCGAACAGCGTATCAACGGCATCGAGATTGACCGCAATCGAGGCCAGCGTAAGGTCGGAACGCCAGAACGGCGCACGCTTAGGCTTTGCCTTGCCGGGCGTTTCACCCACGGCGGCGCCAAGCTTGAGATCGCGTACGATCTGCAACTGCTCGCTCGCGGCCCTCAGAAAATCCTGCACGGCCTCGCCATGCGATTTGTAGAAGGTGTTATCGGGCCCCGCCGTACGCATGACAGCGGCAAAACCATCGGCTGCGGTCCAATGAGCGTTGATGCCGGACGCCGTGCTCTCAACGGCTTGCGCGATGGCCAAACCGTATCTGCAGCGGTAACCGGAATCTTCCAATAAGGTCTCCGCACCCGTGCCGTGGAGGACATATTCAAGCGCAAGAAGGCCCTGAACGGCGACGCTCTTGTCCTGCAACGTTTCCGGCGACAATGCGGATCCGTCCTCTTCCGCGATCAGAGCCTGAACTTGTCTAAGCCCCCTTCCCCGCCGGTCCGGCCAGAAGAAAAGCCGTTCGAACCGGTTGTCTTCACGCGCCGGGCCGAACCGGAACATCTCAACCCGCGACCATGCCGCAACCAGATCGGAGAAACCGTCATGCGCCGCATCGAGCGTTTCAGCATTTGGAGCGGAACACAAGGCCCCCATCAGCTCGGCTTGTCGTGAGGCTGCCTTTTCAAGGGCCGCATAGCCGGGTTGGATCACATCATCGATGACCCGGTTGACGGCCGGTGCAAAGGCGGGCCGGTCCTGAGCGGTTGCCGTACCGGCAAACGCCACGCCAAGCGCCGCTGTCAGAACCGCAAGCCGCAATACCTGGACGATAGGGCCGCGCGTGCAAAGCATTACAAGGACTCCAGGAAACGGACAAG
>JAKSCL010000268.1 GCA_022360615.1 Hyphomicrobiales bacterium | reverse complement strand
TCGCCACCATGAGCATCTCGGTCGGTCCTAGCTTCAGCACCCAGGTTGCGACCGGGCTGACGAGAAACATCAGGATCAGATAACCGAAGAGCGTACCGATTGCAGAAGCGGCGAGCCCGGTGCCCAGGGCTGTGCCATGCTGGCCCGCCTTCGACATTGGGTAGCCGTCGAAGGTGGTCGCCACGGCGCTGGATGTGCCGGGGATGTTCATCAGTATCGCCGGCACGGCCGCGCCAAAACCACCCCCTGTGAAAATCGCGGTCAGGAACAGAATGGCGGGCAGAAAATCCATATAAAGCGTTGCGGGCAGAAAGACGGCCATGGCGATGGAAATCGACAGGCCCGGTATCGCCCCAAAGATCAGGCCGATGAAGAGCCCCGGGATCACGACCAGCCAGGCCATGGGATCGCTGGCCAGAAGGGCGAAGGCGTCCGAGAGTGCTGAAAGGTCAACCATGTTGAAGCACTATCCCAAACTAGGGTCCATAAGAGACGGCCTATGGCGTCAGAAGAGCTAGAAGACCAGAACCGGCAAGCGGACCAAAAGCAGCCTGGTGAAGATCCAGGTCAAAAGAGCCGCTCCTGGAATGGCGGCAAGCGCCAGTTTCCACCAGGATCGCTCGCCCAGCGCCATCAAGGTCACAAGAATGAATACGGCTGTTGCAATATCGAAGCCCAGATAAGGAGCGGCGAGGACATACCCGCAGGTCAGGACAATGAGTGCAATCGGCCGCGCCTCGTCGCTCAAACGCCTCCGGCTCAATTGCGAGAGGTGTCGCGCCGCTTTCTTCAGATCGCCAGCTGCGGCCCAGAGCGCGGCAACCGCACCAATAATCGCCACCGGAAGGATAAGCAGCCAGTCGGTTATCCGGCGGGCCACATCCATCACCGACCAGGCATAAAAAAGCATCGCCACCGCCAACGCGGCCGCAAAGACAACAGCGCCCCACGACCGGTGGAGGCCGGGCTGTGTGCCGTCGCTGCTTTTGGCGCCGTGTTCAGGTGCGCTCATTGCGCCGAAGCCCTCGATCTGGCCGTCATTCCGCAGCCCCACTGCTGGAACCGGAAGGAATGGAAAGCCGGGGTACACCCCCGGCTTCACGTAAAGCTCCTGGTCGGATAGATGCTCAGTCCAGTAATTCACTGAGTCCGCTGAGAGCGGAATAGGCCTCGTTGGCTTTTTTCTGGCTCATCTCAGGGCCGACCCAATCGGCACCGACCCTGGCTTCCGCTGCAGCGTTTTGGTAAGCGTCGCTCGTCACGACAGCCTCATAGGCAGCGACGAGTTTGGCATAACGCTCGGGGTACTTCGCTTTCAGTGCCGAAGGTGCCAAAAGACCGCTGACATTCCCGCCGATGATCGGCTGTGCCTCGGCCCCCAGCGCAACCAGCGCATCGTTGATGAGCGGGGCATCGAACCCATCGGGATTGCTATCATTGGCCACGGCTAGAACGCGCAAACTATCCATGATGGATGCCGCGGCGCGGGCAGCGATGATCTCGAAATCGACGTGATTGCCAGCCAGGGCGGCACGCAATGGCGCCCCTCCGTCATAGGTCACAAAACGCACATTTTCGATCGGAATGTCGAGCGCTTTCATCACCAGCAGGGTCTGCATATGGCCGCCGTTGGCATAAATGATGCCAGAAGAGACCTTGCCTGGCTCGCGCATCGCTTCGATCAACTGTTCGAAGGTTTGGTAAGGGCTGTCCTTGTGGACGGCAACGATGCCGTAGTCGTCCCATTGAGCATTGAGGAAGCTGAAGTCTTCCCATTTCACCGGCGCGCCGCCGACAAGAATAGCGTTGGCGAGGTAGGGCGTGGCCTGCATCAAAAGCAGCGTATTGCCGTCCGCTGGCTGGCTGTTGACATA
>JAKSCL010000194.1 GCA_022360615.1 Hyphomicrobiales bacterium | reverse complement strand
TGTTCATTTGCGACGGGCGAGGGTGATGTCGATCAGTTTTTGCATGCCCTGACCGGCAAGACCGCTGCCGCGGCAGAATAAAACCTCCCGAGAAGGAAAACGCCCCAGCGCATGGCTGGGGCGCCAACCGATCCTCAAATGGAACCGGCTCTCGGTTCTTTGTGTCAGGCTTTATCGACGATCAGCCTTCAATCACTTTCTGGTCCGAACCCTTCGATGAAATCGCGATCTGACGCGGTTTCATGGCCTCGGGGATTTCTCGGGCCAGGTCGATGTGCAAGAGGCCGTTTTCAAGGCTTGCACCCTTCACTTCGACATAGTCGGCCAACTGAAACTTGCGCTCGAAGGCGCGCGAGGCGATGCCGCGGTGCAGATATTCGCGGCTTCCGTCTTTTTCCTCCGTTTTCTGGCCTTTGATCGTCAGCGTCTGTTCTTTCAGCGAAATGTCGATTTCGCCGTCGCCGAAACCGGCGACCGCCATGGTAACGCGATAGGCGTTATCGCCCGTCCGCTCGATATTGTAAGGCGGATAGGCGGCGCCTGCGTCAAGTGTCGCAAGGTTGCCGTCGATCATGTTGAAAAGGCGATCAAAGCCCACCGTTGAACGGTAGAGCGGTGTGAGATCGAAATGGCGCATGGCACATCCTCCAATCTGAGCAATATGCAAAGTCTTATGCCCGCCGAGTGGCCGGACACGGTTCCGTGTGGACCGCATTTGCGCATCCACATTCCGCGAATTGGTGATTGCGGCATCTATGTTCAAGACCTCTTGAGGCGCCTCCGCTTGGGTGTTTTCTCCCGTTCATCTCCCTGAATTCCGCATGAACGCATGGTTCCAAACCGGTTCAGCGCATCGCCGCTAGCTTCTCCTCAGTAAGCCCGGGGGAGGTCTCCGGGCCGTCTGAGGAGAAGGAACGGAGCAATGTTCAAGAAAAGCCTGATTGCTGCGCTTGCCATTGCAGCGACGGCCGCGGTCTCGGAGCCTGCCAGCGCCTCAACCGGCGGTGTTGCTTTAAGCGTCGGAGGCCCCAATGGCCATGTCACAATCCTTGCCCATCACAGAAACGGCAAGAAAGCCGGAAAGCACTACCGGGGGCACCACCCGTACTATGGTATCGGCCATGTCGGCCCGGCCCATCACTACCGGGTTCCGCGGGGTGTGATCCGCAGAAAGTTGCGCCGCCACCACATTAGCCAGGTTTCGCCGATCCGTTACAAACGCGGCAGGTACCGGGTTGTCGGCGTCGGGCCACGGGGTGCCGAATTGCGTTTCGTCTTCGACGCTTATTCGGGCCGTCTGCTGCGGATCCGGGTTTTGTCCTATCCTTATCGCGGATGGCGCCCGCCGCACCATCTGCGCCGCTATATTGCCTATTGACCGATTGGCGATCGCGAAACCCATTCACGGGGAGGGCGGAAATTGACGCCCTTCCTGTTTCGCCGCTTGTGACCGGGGTAAACTTTCCACTAGAACGGCTGGAGCGTCAGAGCAATTTCGCTTCTCTTTGAATCGTTCTGCCGCTCTGAATTCCTGTTTTCTTGTAAATCCGGACGGAGAACGGGTTGCCTCCTTTCCTGGATTTGCTCTGGAACGTTCACAAGCGATCTTATGGACCTCGTCGGCATCCGAAAAAACCCTATTCCGCGCGGTTCGATCTGCGACATGTTGGAGTGCGGGCCGAAGGTGAAGTTGCGCTATGCGCGCTGGAAGCCGACGACGCAGCGGGCGAAAGGCACAGTCTGCCTTTTCCACGGCCGGAATGAGTTCATCGAGAAATATTTCGAAGTGATCGGCGAATTGCGCAAGCGCGGCTTTGCTGTTGCCACCATGGACTGGCGCGGCCAAGGCCGCTCGACCCGCATGGGCGGGCTCTCATCGGCCGGGCATGTCGACGATTTCAGCG